>JABCYT010000082.1 GCA_013290035.1 Alphaproteobacteria bacterium | reverse complement strand
CGAGGCGGGCGAGCTGTTGCGCGCCTTCTTCAAGCAACGTCGCTGAGACGTCGCTTGCGGGGAAATCCGCATCACAGGTTCGCCCGAAGAAAATCCGAAATCTCCCGCTTGAAGCGCTGATGGATGGCGGCGCGGTCGGTGTCCGGCGGGTCACTGCAAATCTCCGTCGCTGTGGTCGCCAAAATCGGCGAGCATGGATCGACGAACACGAAATGACTGCCGGGTACGGCTATTTGCCGCGGCGACCTCGGTAGCGCCTTGGCAAGGGCCAGGATGTTGCCCTCGGCCTTCAGATCGGATTGCGATGCAGAGTAGATCAGGATCGGCAGATCGAGCGATCCCAGGCCCTTCTGCTCAATTGGCGCGCCGTACGGTTCCAGGAGAACGAGGGCTTTCAAAGGGAGCGCATCGTCCGATTTCCGGCTCGGCGGCACCTTGGCCCAGGAGCCATCGGTGGCTATGCCACCGCAGGCTCTGGAATCGTCGGCATGGTCATGGCAATAGGCCGACAAGTGCGCCAAATCGATCGTCGCACCGGCGACGATGAGCGTCACCGCGCCGCCGAAAGAGAAGCCCACCATGCCCATCCGGTCGGGATCGGCGCGTTTGGAAAAGCGTGGATCCGCCAACACGGAGTCGAGCGCCTTGTGGATCTGTCGCGGCCGATCGACGAAAGGCTTCGCGGTTCCGGGATGGAACGGCGCGATGACGATGAAGCCTTGCCGCGCGAGGTGAAGCAGAAGATCGCCATGAACCAGCGGTGTCCCCGGGCCGCTGCCGCCGTGTGAAAACAGGACGACCGGGAAGCGGGCACCGGCGGCGACCGGGGCGTCGCGGCTCGCCACAAGCTTGATTGGTCCTTCTTCGACCGACGCTTCGGCGGCTTCCGTGGGATAGGCAATCAGAACATCGAACGGCGTGGTGTCGTGAACGGTAATGCGTGTGACGCCGGCTCGGAAGGATGGCGGATCGGCTGACGCGGTTGATATCAAGGCGACAGCCAACGCAAGGCCGAGAATGAGCGCGCGCAAGCGTTTCTCCTTCTGCCGTATGCTACAGAGATTCAGCTAGCGCCGATCTTTTCCCTCGGCCGCGTCGAGCGAGGCCTGGGTGATGCGCCCCGAGCCCGCGACGTGGCTCTTCAAGCGCGCGGGATGGCTCAGCAGCCGGACATCGCCCGAACCGGAGATATGGATATCGGCGGCATCCTTGGGCGCCGCCTCGACGTTGCCGCTGCCGGAGATCTTGGCCGTGAGCTCTTTCATCGCCAAATCCGCCAGTCGGGCGTCGCCTGATCCGGCAACCCGGACCGTCGCATGATCGACGGTGCCTTGGGCGCGCACCGCGCCGCTGCCGCTGATGCTGAAAGCCAGATCGGGCTGATTCACGTTTTCCATGACGAGCTTGCCCGATCCGGAAAGGCCGATTTTGCGGAAGGCGTGTCCGGGCAGGGTGATCTCGATGTCGCGGACGCCACCCCAGCGGTGACAGTCGAGCGTGACCCGGCCGTTGTGAACCTCGACATGGGCGATGACGTCGGGCGATCCACGGACAATCAGCTCGCTGCCGTCACCGCCGCGGTAGCGCACGGTCGCCGGCAGGGCGATTTCGACCGTGTCGCCGCCTTGCCACGTTAGATGGCGCTCCGGCTGGTTCGCGCCGGCTCCGCCACCGTTGTCGCCGCACGACTTGGCGAGGAAGCTGCCGCGGTCGAGCAAGCCGTCCAGGTCGCGGCCCCCCAGGACATAGGCAAGGGCGAGCGAGACGAAGCCGACGCTGAGGCCGCCGACGGCGATCCAGCCCAGGGTTTTAGCCATGTGCGCCTCCCGCATCTGCCTGGTTCAGCAAGGTGTAGTGCAGCCGCGCGAACTTGCCGAGCAGGCGCACCACGTAGTCGATCATCAGCAGCAACAGCGCGCCGCCGCCGATGCCCACGCCCAGCAGGCCGAGCCCGCTCAGCTTCCGCACCAGGGAATGAAAGGCAAACAAGCCGTCCCAGCTGAACAGCCTCGCCAGCAACACGACGCCCGCGATGCACAGCGCCAGCAGGACGATCGCGGCGATCAGGGTGAACAGGACGAGGCCGCCCAGCAGCGGCAGCAGGAACACGAAGTCCACGGCGATCAGCGCCACAAAGCCGAACAGCACGGCGAAGAAGCTGGCCGGCGTGCGCTCGCTCTCCCAGCGCCGGAAGCCCGCCTCCGCCCGCAGCTCGCGCGCCAGTCGTATGGGATCGCCTAGGGCCTGGGCGATCTCCGCCTCGCTGCGACCCGCCGCCATGCCGTCGGCGAAATGGGTGGCGTAATCGGCGACGAGATCGTCGATCTCCGCCGGTGGCAATCCCGCCAGCCGGCGACGCAGCGTGTCGAGGAATTCGAGCCTGCTCATTTGACTCCTCCCATGATTTTCGCGGCCGGTACCGCCGCCCTTGCATCCGACAGCACCTTGGCCACGGACGCGGTAAAGACATTCCATTCGGCCTTTTGCGCGGCGAGGGCGGCGTGCCCCGCCTTGGTGAGCTGGTAGTATTTGCGCGGCGGGCCGCTGCTCGATTCCTCGAGATAGGTCCGCACCAGGCCGTCGGTCTGCATGCGCCGCATCAGGGGATATATCGTGCCTTCACCCATGCCGATGGCGTCGGCCAGACGACTTGCGATGTCGTAGGCGTAGCCGTCCCGACGCTCGAGCAGGGCGAGCACGCACATGTCGAGCACGCCTTTGCGCAGTTGCACCAGCAACGAGTCAGTCACGAACTCTCATCCTCGGTAGAATATATAACATGGTACCTTGCTAAACAAGGTAGCGAAGTGTAAGTTCCGTGTCCAGCGATAAATGATCCGTGAAAGGAGACGCGATGATCGCGCCGCCCGCCGTCCCTTCGCGCTACCACGCGCTCGACGCCCTGCGCGCGGCGATGATGTTTCTTGGCATCTATCTCCATGCCGTCGTCGCCTATTCGCCGACCGGCGGCTGGCCTTACAAGCCGGCGCAGCTCACCACGGCGCTCGATGCGTCGGTCGGGCTCATCCACGTCTTTCGTATGCCCATCTTCTATGTCATGGCCGGGTTCTTCGCCGCCCTGCTGCTGCAGCGCTACGGCTTCCGGCGGGCCGCCGACAACCGCTTCTGGCGCATCGTCGTTCCCTTCGTCGTCGGCTGGATCGTCCTGTTTCCTCTGGTGATGTTCCTGGTGGCCCTCGGCCGCGGCGGCATCGATCGAGCGTCGGACTTTATCCTGTCCGGCAAGTTCCTGGACTACGCCCATCCGTTGCATCTGTGGTTCCTGGAATATCTGATCGTGCTCTACCTGCTTGCGGTCGTGGCCGTAACGGGCGCTCGTGTCGCGCTCCCGCAAGATGTTCGCGCGCTGCTGCTGCGCGTCTTCCGGGCGGCCGTGCAGTCGCCGTGGGCGCCGTTGATCTTCGCGGTACCGTCTTTCCTCGCCATGCTGCTGATGAGGCGTCCCTGGCTCGAGGATCCGCCTTCCTTCGTGCCGGTTGTCCGCATCGTGGTCGCCTACGCCATCCCGTTCGCCTTCGGCTGGCTGCTTTTCCTCAATGCCGACCGGCTCGAGACGCTCAGCCGGCGGGCCTGGCTCTATGCGGCGGGTGCGGCGGTCGCGAGTGTCGCCTATCTTGCCGGCTTCGGGCTTCCGATCGATCGTGAAGTCGCCTTCTATCTCATGCGCGCCCTGCATTCGGTGGCGTTGTGGCTGCTGATCTTCGCGGTCACCGGCCTGTTCCTGCGCTATCTCGGCGGACACAGCGTGCTCGGGCGCTACCTCTGCGACTCGTCGTACTTCCTGTACCTCGCGCACATGCCGGTACTCATCGCCTTTCAATTGCTGCTGAGGGACGTCGCCCTGCCGCCGCTGGCAAAGATCCCGCTCGCTCTGGCCGCGACGATTGTCGTCTTGCTGCCGCTTTATCGTTACGGCGTCAGGCCGACCTTCGTCGGCGCGGTGCTGAACGGCCGGAGATATCCCGGCGCGCTCACGCCCACGGTCGCTGCCGCCGACTAGGGCTTGACGAACTTCAGCACGAACTCGTCCTTGGGCTGCGGCGGGTCCGGCGTGTTCTTGTCCCTGGGATCGTTGGGATTGCGCAGAAAGGTCCCTTCCGCCGCCAGCTTGAAGCCCGCCGCTTCGACTTCCTTGCGCAGGAACGCTTCCTCGACCCGATGCAGGGTGCCCGACTCGGAGATGCCGGTGCCGGGCCGCCCCGAATGATCGGCGATGACGTAGAAGCCGCCCGGCTTCAGCGCCTGGAAGACGGCCCGGTTCATGGCCGCGCGGTCGACGCCCAGGAAGCCGAGATCGTGATAGTTGAACATCAGGGTCACCAGCTCGAACGGCGCGAGTTCGGGCGGAACGGGATCCTCGAACGGCCGCACGACCGCGGTGATCGGCGCGGCCTTGATGTCGGCTTTTCGGAGAGCGCTGTCCCGATCAGCCAGCGCATCAGGCGAGGGACGCGGTGCACCGGGAGGGGGCGACGGCGTGGCCGCGGGAGGCGTGGCGGACGCGGCCGTCGGATGGCTGTTCCCTTCGGGGGCTGCCGGCGGCGTTGGCGGCCGGCTGGGATCGCGCGGTCGGCTCTGGCCATAGACGATGCCCGAGGGTCCGATCGCCCGGGCCAACAGCTCGGTGGTGTAGCCGCCGGCCGCGCTGAGATCGAGCGCCGTGATGCCGGGACGAATGCCGATGAAGAACAGCATCTCCTCCGGCTTGCGGCGCCGATCGTTGGTGCGATCGGCCGCGCTGCGATCCGGGCTCGCCACGATCGCGGCGATTTGTTCCTTGGTCAGGGGTGAGGGTGGCGAGCTTTGCTGCGCCGACGCCGCGTGAGCACCGAACACCAGGCCTGCGCCGGCAGCGAGTGCCGTCAGGAAAGCTTTCCGGCGGGTTTTCATGGTCCTGTCCTTTGCTCGTTGATTGTGCGCGCTGCGCTCCATTCGGCGCAGACGCCGGCGTCGGCTTCATCGGTCATGCGCCGCCGTTGCGCGACCAGGTCGGGCGCGAGACGCGACAGCGCCCACACTGCCGCGCCGCGCACCAAAGGTGAAGGGTCTTTCAGAAGCTTTTCGACGGCCGGCAGCGCGGTCTCGCGAACGCTACTGTTGCCCAGCGCATAGGCGACGTTTCTCACAAAACGATCGCGGCCGATGCGCTTGATGGCCGTGCCGGCGAAGCGGCGGCGGAATTCACCATCATCCAGGGTGGCCAGCTCGGCCAGCAGCGGCGCATCGAGCGCCGGCCGCGGCGCCAGGGCCGTCTCGCGCGCCTGCTTGGCGAACTTGTTCCACGGACAGACCGCCAGGCAATCGTCGCAGCCATAGATGCGGTTGCCGAGCAGCGGACGGAACGCGGAATCGATCGGGCCTTCGTGTTCGATGGTGAGGTAAGAGATGCAGCGCCGCGCGTCGAGCCGGTAGGGCGCGGGGAAAGCCTTGGTCGGGCAGATGTCGAGGCAGGCATGGCAGTGGCCGCAATGGTCGGTCTCGGGCGCATCGGCCGGCAGCTCGACCGAGAGCAGGATCTCGCCCAGGAACAGCCACGAGCCGAATTGGCGCGACACTAGGTTGGTGTGCTTGCCCTGCCAGCCATGGCCCACCGCCTGCGCCATGAGCTTTTCCATCAGGGGCGCCGTATCGACGAACACCTTCAGGTCATGGTGATAGGTGTCCCAGATGAAGCGGCCGAGCGCCTTCAGCTTGGTCTTCATCACCTCGTGATAGTCGCGGCCCTGGGCATAGACCGAAATCGCCGCGCGCTCGCGTTCCTTCAGCACGTCGAGCGGATCGCTGGAGGGCGCGTAGTTCAGCGCCAGCGACACCACTGTCCGCGCGTCCTGCCACAGGCGCTGCGGATCGGCGCGCGCCTCGGTGCGTTCACCCAGCCAGCCCATGTCGCCCTGCCAGCCGGCTTCGACGAATTCAGACAGTCGCTGCAGGCGCTCGCGGCGCGCCTCGGGCGCCAGGCTGGCGGGCGCAAAGCCCACGGCGTCGAAGCCCAGCCGCAGTGCCTCGTCGCGGATAGCGTCGCGCAGCTCGGCCGGCGTCGCCGGCCGCGGCGGGCGTTTGGGAACGGGCGGCGGCCGGCTCATCGGCCCGGCTAGCCTCGGCCGCGATAAGCGGCGACGCCCGGATCGGGCAGCCACAGGCCCTTGGGCGGCTGGCCGGTCTGCCAGAAGACGTCGATCGGCATGCCGCCGCGCGGGTACCAGTAGCCGCCGATCCGGAGCCAGCGCGGTGCCAGCAGCTTGGCCAGCCGCTGGCCGATCACGAGCGTACAGGCCTCGTGGAAGTCGGCGTGATTGCGGAAGCTGCCGAGATAAAGCTTCAGCGACTTGCTTTCGACCAGCTTGGCGCGCGGCGCGTAGTCGATCACGAGATGGGCGAAGTCGGGCTGGCCGGTCATCGGGCAGAGGGTGGTGAATTCAGGCGCCGTGAAGCGCACGAGATACAACGCCCGCGGCTGCGGATTGGGCACGGTCTCCAGCACCGCCTTGTCGGGCGAGGCGGGCAGGGCGGTGGCACGGCCGAGCTGGCGCAAATGGGGGTATTTAGACATGTCACCATCATATGCTAAGCGGGCCGTCATGACTCATCGCGTCGCCATCGTGGGCGCGGGCCCGTCGGGCTTTTATGCCGCCGACGGGCTGATGCGCACCAATCCGGACCTTCATATCGACATCATCGACCGCCTGCCGACTCCCCACGGCCTGATCCGCGCCGGGGTGGCGCCCGATCACCAGGGCACCAAGGCCGTGGCGCGCCAGTTCGACCGTCTGCTGGCCCGGCCCGATGTGCGCTTTGCCGGCAATATCGAGGTCGGCCGCGACCTGTCCTGGGACGAGCTCACGACCGGCTACGACGCCATCATCGTCGCCACCGGCATGGTGATCGACAAGAAGCTCGGCGTGCCGGGCGAGGAGCTGCCGCATGTCTGGGGCTCGTGGCGATTCGTCGGCTGGCTGAACGGCCATCCCGACTTCCGCCAGGGCCCCGACCTTGGCAAGGTGAAATCGGTGGCGGTGATCGGCAACGGCAACGTGGCGCTCGACGTGGCGCGCGTGCTGGCCAAATCGGCCGACGAGATGGCCAAGAGCGACATCGTTCCCGAAGCGGGCGCAGCCATCGCCGCAGCGCCGCTCACCGACATCCATGTGATCGGCCGGCGCGGACCGGAGCATGCCTCCTTCACCAACAACGAGCTCGCCGAGATGGGCCGGCTGACGCGCGCGGTGGCGGTGACCGAGCCGAAGGGGCTGGACGCGGCGCCGCCGGCGTCGGATCCCACGCCCGAACGGCTGCGCAAGATCAAGAACCTGGAAATCCTGCGCGGCTTTGCCAACAACAAGGCTGGCACCAAGCCGGTGACGGTGCATTTCCGGTTCCATGCGGCGGCGCTGGCGTTCAAGCCGGGCGTGGTCGAATTCACGCCCAATACGCTGAAGGGCGGCAAGCTCCCCGCCGACCTGGTCGTGACCTGCATCGGCTATGGCGGCGAGGAATTTCCCAAGCGCGAGGACGTCTTTCCCGTGGGCTGGGCCAAGCGCGGGCCCACCGGCACGATTCCGACCAACCGGGCGGAAAGCCACGCCGTGGCCCAGCAGGTGCTGGCCTGGCTCGACGAGCGCGATCCCAAGAGCGGGCCCGACGTGCTGCCGATCGCCGTCGACGCGGCGGGCTGGCATCGCATCGACAAGCACGAGATCGCGGCGGGCGCCGCGAAGGGCCGGCCTCGCGTGAAATTGACGGACTGGCAGGCGCTGTTGGACGTCGCGCAGGGCGGCTGACGGCCTTATGGTTGCTCCTGGCCGGGGGGTCATCAGGGAGTTGTCATGCTGAAATTAGGTCGTCGTTTTGCCTGTGCGCTCGTGGCCGTCGCCGCGTTTGCAGCGCCCGCCTGGGCCCAGACCACACTCAAGGTCGCGCTGCATTCGGATCTCAAGATCATCGATCCGATCTGGACGACGGCGCTGATCTCCACCCATCACGGCAACATGGTCTACGACACGCTGTTCGCCCTCGACGACAAGCTCGAGGTCAAGCCGCAGATGGTCGACAAGTGGGAAGTCTCGCCCGACAAGCTCACCTGGACCTTCACCCTGCGCGACGGGCTGGAATGGCACGACGGCAAGCCGGTGACGGCCGAGGACTGCGTCGCCTCGATCAAGCGCTGGGGCGCCAAGGATTCGATGGGCCAGAAGCTTTTGGGCGTGGTGACCGATCTGTCGGCGCCCGACGCCAAGACCATCAAGATGGTGCTGAAGCAGCCCTACGGGCTGGTGCTCGAATCGCTCGGCAAGTCGAGCTCGAACGTGCCGTTCATGATGCCCAAGGAGGTCGCCAGCACCGATCCCAACAGCCAGATCACCGACGCCACCGGCTCCGGCCCCTTCATCTTCAAGAAGGACGAGTGGAAGGCGGGCGAGAAGGCGGTCTACGTCAAGAACCCGAAATACAAGCCGCGGCCGGAGCCGGCCTCCGGCCTGGCCGGCGGCAAGGTCGCCAAGGTCGACCGGGTCGAATGGTTGACGATCGCCGACACCTCGACCCAGGTGAACGCCCTGATCAACGGCGAGGTCGACCTGGTCGAGATCGTGCCGCCCGACCTGCTACCGCTGCTGGCCAAGGAAAAGAACATCAAGATCATGGTGACCAACACGGCGGGCCGCCAGTACGCTATGCGCTTCAACGTGCTCCACAAGCCGTTCGACAATCCCAAGGTGCGCCAGGCGGTGCTCTATGGCCTGTCGCAGAAGGAGTTCCTCGAGGCCAATGTCGGCAATCCCGACTACTACAAGGAGTGCAAGTCGCTGTTCCCCTGCGGCTCGCCCCTCGAATCGACCAAGGGCTGGGAGGACAAGATTTCGGGCAACGTCGCCAAGGCCAAGGAACTGCTGGCCGCGGCGGGCTACGACGGAACGCCGGTGGTGCTGCTGCACCAGACCGACACGGCGGGCCACAACAACCTCGCGACCGTCGCCAAGCCCCAGCTCGAGAAGATCGGGCTGAAGGTCGACCTGCAGCCGATGGACTGGCAGACCCTGGTGACGCGCCGCACCAAGAAGGATCCGCCAGACAAGGGCGGCTGGAGCGCCTTCTTCACCTCGTGGGGCGCCACCGATGTGCTCAACCCGGTGTCGGCGGCCTTCCTCAACGCCTCGTGCGACAAGGCGACGTTCGGCTGGCCGTGCGACCCCGAGCTCGAGAAGCTGCGCGATGCCTATGCCTCGGAATCCGACCCGGCCAAGCAGAAGGCGATCGCCGAGCAGGTGCAGCTGCGCGTGCTCGACTACCCCACGCTCGTGCCGCTCGGCCAGTTCACCACGCCGACGGCGATCCGCACCAACGTCGACGGCCTGCTGCGCACGCCCTCGCTGGCACTGTGGAACGTCGAGAAGAAGTGACCGCGAAGCGGTCACCCCGAGCGTAGCGCGGAGCGCGTAGTCGAGGGGTCTTGTCCGAAGCGGGCAAGGTCTCTTGTGTACGTCGGCTTTGGCAGAATGTGCGAACGGGCGACTGCTTCCAACAGCCGCCCGTCGCCAGATCTGAGCCCGTAGGTCTCCAAGGCGTGAAGCCTGTAGCGGAGC
>JABCYT010000081.1 GCA_013290035.1 Alphaproteobacteria bacterium | reverse complement strand
TCCGATCTCTCGATGGCCTGTCGGCCACGCCCTTCCCGTCGGGCGTGCGCAACGTGCCGGTCGAGATCACCGAGACCATTGCGCCCGTCGTGGTGTGGAAGAAGGAATACCGCCAGGATTCAGGCGGCGCCGGCCAGTATCGCGGGGGGCTCGGCCAGGTCATGGAAGTCGAGCACCGCGAGGGCGCACCGTTCGGCATCTTCGCCACCTTCGAGCGAGTGAAATATCCTGCGCGCGGCCGCGACGGCGGTGAACCCGGCGGCAACGGAAAGCTGTCGCTGGCATCGGGCCAGGCGCTCAAGGCCAAGGGCTTCCAGACCATCCCGGCCGGCGAACGCCTGGTCGTCGACATGCCGGGCGGCGGCGGCTTCGGCGATCCGACGAAGCGCGACCGGTCGCAGGTTGCGCGCGACGTGCGGCTCGGGCTGGTCAGCAAGGAGCAGGCGAAGGCAACGTATGGCGTTGAGGGAGACGATTAGAGGCTTTGAGCCAAAGAATACCTCATCCTGAGGAGCGGCCGCAGGCCGCGTCTCGATCGCGCGGGGTCACCCCCGCGCTGTGATGGGCGACATCAAGACTGATCCCACCCTTCGAGACGGCCGCTGCGCGGCCTCCTCAGGGTGAGGTCGGACTTGATGTCTCGCTTGGCGATGCAACAAGGAGTCGCGAAGGGGCTGGCCGAGCCTGTAGTCTCTGCCCGCTCAAGAACGGAAACGAGGAAACCAAGATGTGGCAACCCAACGAGCGCTATCCCGACGCCAACGTGCGCGTGCTCGATCCGTCGTTCAACAAGTACCGCCTGCCGCTCGCCTCAGTGGAGCGGCTCTACACCGGCTGCCGCTGGGCCGAGGGGCCGGTCTATTTCGGCGATGGCCGCTATCTCTTGTGGAGCGACATCCCCAACAACCGCGTGCTGCGCTGGGACGAGGAATCGGGCAACGTCACGGTTTTCCGCAAGCCCTCCAACAACGCCAACGGCCACACCCGCGACCGGCGCGGCCGGCTGATCGCCTGCGAGCACGACGCGCGGCGGGTCGTGCGCTTCGAGTATGACGGCGCCATCACCGTGCTGGCCGATTCCTTCAACGGCAAGCCCTTGAACTCGCCCAACGATGTGGTCGTGAAGTCGGACGGCACGGTGTGGTTCACCGATCCGACCTTCGGCATCCTGGGCTACTACGAGGGCCACAAGGCGGAGAGCGAGAACAAGCCCGCCGTCTATCGCCTCGACGCCACGACCGGCAAGCTCACGATGATGGTCGACGAGGTCGCCGGCCCCAACGGGCTCGCCTTCTCGCCCGACGAGAAGAAGCTCTACGTCGTGGCCTCGCGCGCCGAGCCGCACCGCACCATCGTCTCCTACGACGTCTCGGCCGACGGCACCAAGCTCGGCGGTGGCGCGGTGCTGATCGATGCCGGGCCGGGCGGCTCGCCCGACGGCTTCCGGGTCGATGTCGACGGCAATTTGTGGTGCGGCTGGGGCATGGGCTCGCCCGAGCTCGACGGCGTGCGCATCTTCAATTCATCGGGCAAGCCGATCGGCCACATCGACCTGCCCGAGCGCGCCGCCAACCTCTGCTTCGGCGGCCGCTACCGCAACCGGCTGTTCATGGCGGCGAGCCATTCGCTCTACGCCCTCTACGTCAACACCCAGGGCGTGGCCGGCGGCTGATCGAAAAGATGTCGGGTATCGATTCGGCGTACGCCTGGCGGCGACTGGCCGCCAGCGTGGCCTTGAGCACGGTCGGCGGCATCGGCATGTGGTGCCTGGCGGTGGCGTTGCCGACCGTGCAGGCCGATCTCGGCGTCAGCCGGGCCGACATCTCCTTCGCCTACACCATGAACATGCTGGGCTTCTTCGCCGGCGGCGTCGCGGCTGGCCGGCTGGTCGATCGCCGCGGCATCGTCTTCACCTCGATCCTGAGCGCTCTCGGCCTTTCGCTGGGCTTTACGCTCGCGACCACGACGTCCTCGCTGGTGCTGTTCGCGACCGCCCAGATCCTGATCGGCTTCAGCGCGGCCGCCACCTTCGCGCCCCTGGTCGCCGACATCTCGCACTGGTTCGTGAAGCGACGGGGCGTCGCCGTCGCCATCGCCGCCTCGGGCAACTACATCGCCGGCGCGATCTGGCCGCCCATCGTCGGCCTGATCATCCGCGACCATGGCTGGCGTTTCGCCTATGGCGCAGCCGCAGCGTGCTGCCTGCTCACGATGATACCGCTAGCGCTCGCTCTCAAGCGCCGGCCGCCGGACCACGAGGAAAGCCAGATCGCCAGCGTCGCGCGGCGCTCGCAGGCGGCCCTTGGCCTGTCGCCCAACGCCCTGCAGGCGCTGCTCGCCGTGGCGGGCGTGGCCTGCTGCGTCGCCATGTCGATGCCGCAGGTCCATATCGTCGCCTACTGCGCCGACCTGGGCTACGGCGTGGCGCGCGGCGCGGAGATGCTGTCGCTGATGCTGGGCTTTGGCATCGTCAGCAGGGTCGGCTCGGGCTGGATCGCCGACCGGGTGGGCGGCGTCACCACGCTGCTGCTGGGCTCGACCCTGCAGTGCGTGGCGCTGGTCGTCTACCTGATGGCCGACGGCCTCACCTCGCTCTATCTCGCCTCGGCGCTGTTCGGCCTGTTCCAGGGCGGCATCGTGCCATCCTACGCCATCATCGTGCGCGAATATTTCCCGCCGCGCGAGGCGGCCACCCGGGTCGGCCTTGCCGTCTCCTCGACCATCGTCGGCATGGCGCTGGGCGGCTGGATGGGCGGCGTGCTGTTCGACATGACGGGCTCGTACCGCGCCGCCTTCATCAATGGTATTGCCTGGAACGTGCTGAACGCCGCCATCGCCTGGTGGCTCTTGACGCGGCAGAACCGCCTCGCTGCGACCACCTGAGGGAGTTGCCATGCGCATCACAGCCATCCGCGACATCGTCTCGCCGATCCGCTCCAACATCGCCAACGCCTATATCGACTTCAGCCAGATGACGGCGAGCGTCGTGGCGATCGAGACCGACCTCAAGGTCGAGGGCAAGCCGGTGATCGGCTACGGCTTCAACTCCAACGGCCGCTACGCCCAGCACGGGCTCCTGAACGAACGATTCATCCCGCGCCTGAAGCAGGCCAAGCCCGACTCGTTGAAGGACGCCGAAGGCCTGCTCGATCCCGCCAAATGCTGGTCGGCGATGATGGCCAACGAAAAGCCGGGCGGCCATGGCGAGCGCTCGGTGTCGGTGGGCGTGCTCGACATGGCGCTATGGGATGCCCTGGCCAAGGCCAAGCGGGTGCCGCTGTGGAAGCTGCTGGCCGATCGCTACAACGGCGGAAAGTACGACGACAAGGCGTGGGTCTACGCGGCCGGCGGCTACTACTATCCCGGCAAGGATCTCGACGGGTTGCAGGACGAGATGAAGCACTATCTCGATCTGGGCTATTCCTGCGTGAAGATGAAGGTGGGCGGCGTGCCGCTTGCCGAGGACATCAAGCGCATCGAGGCGGTGCTCAAGATCGTGGGCTCAGGCGATCGGCTGGCGGTCGACGTCAACGGCAAGTTCGACCTGCCGACCGCCATCGCCTTCGGCAAGGCGATCGAAGCCTATGGCCTGCGCTGGTACGAGGAGCCGCTCGATCCGCTCGACTATCTGGCGCACGCGGCACTCGCCACCCAGTACGCCCCGCCGCTCGCCACCGGCGAGAATCTTTTTTCGATGCAGGACGCGCGCAACCTCGTCCGCCATGGCGGGCTGCGGCCGGACCGCGACATCCTGCAGTACGATCCCGCTCTGTCCTACGGCCTGGTCGAGTACCTGCGCACGATCGACATGCTGAAGGCGAACGGCTGGTCGCCGCGACGCTGCGTGCCGCACGGCGGCCACCAGTTCGCGCTCAACATCGCCGTCGGCCTGCAATGCGGCGGCAACGAATCCTATCCGCAGGTCTTCGCGCCGTTCGGCGGCTTCGCCGACGACTGCGCGGTGGTCGACGGCAAGGTGGCGCTGCCCGACGCGCCGGGCATCGGCTTCGAGCGCAAGGCCGACCTGTGGGCCGTCATGAAGGCCGTGTAGCGGACGGCACGAGCACCTCGGCGCGGGTGTTGCTGCGGCCGCCGTCGTGGATCTGATATCGATCGTCGTTGGGTATGCCAGGGCATCCCGCAACGAGCAGAGCTATGGCCGTCGCAACGAGGCCTGCAAGCAGGTTTGGACGAAAAGCTTTCACGCGCGGAAATTGCTGCGGCCGCCGTCGTGATCCTGGTAGCGGCCGTCATTGGGGATGCCGGGACAGCCGGCGAGCAGCGCCATCATGATCAGCACGACACCTCCCGCCAGCGTCTTGAGAAAAATCGCTTTCATGCGACCGACGCTTGCCTCGGTTCCGCTGCGGGCGTCTCGGCGCGAAAATTGTCCCAGCCGCCGCGCGGGTTGGTCTGGTACCGGCCGTCGCTGGCCGTCGAGACACATCCCGCGACGAGCGCTGTCGCAACGACCGCAGCAAGGGCGACCAGCGGCCTGGGGCTGAATGTCTTCATGCCCTCGACATGGCGCCCGCCTAGCCGGGCTTCAACAGGCCCGACTTCACAAGTTCGCTAACGTCAGACGAATCCGCTTCATCCCAACCTCGCAGCCCGCGCACGCGGTCGACGTCGAAGCGATCATTTCGGCTGACAATACTTGAACGGACATTTATACGCTGCCCACATCCCGCCCCAATTTCAGCCCACGTGGCAACCTGCCGGCCGGCGCGAGATGGTGAGTTGCCGGCATAGCGTTGGAGAGTGTAGCCATGTTCACGCGTCGCACTGTTCTGATGGTGATGGCAGCCGCCGCTGTTGTGGGCGGTGCAGCCGGATCGATGGGCGCGCTCGCCGAGGTTCGCGCCATTGCGCAGGCAACTCCGCCGGCGACCGTGCGCCTTGGTCTGAAGGGCTATGATCCCGTCGCCTATTTCACGCTCGCCACGCCAACGCCCGGCCTTGCCGACTACGAGTACGTCTATGACGGCGTGCGCTACCGCTTCGCCAACGCGCGGCACCGCGATCTGTTCAAGGCCAATCCGGAGAAGTACGCGCCGCAGTTCGGCGGCTCCTGCGCCATGAACATGTCGAACGGCGTACGCCGCGAGGCCGACCCTACCATCTGGATGATCTCCGACGGCAATCTCTACGTCTTCGCCGGGGCCGGCGGCGCCGAGCGCTTCCGCCAGGACCCGCAGGTGGCGGCAAGCAAAGCTGCGAACAACTGGAAAAACCTCAAGAACACGCCCAGCCAGTAAGCGCTGGGGCGCGCGACTCCAGTCGCGCGATCTTCCTGAGATACTGACCAAGACGCGCCACTGGAGTGGCGCGCCCCCAGCAAACTCAGTTCAGACCTGCCTTGCGCAGGCTTTCCTCGACCCGGCGCTGCAACGCCGGGTCCTGGAAGCGCGAGCCGAAGCTCGCCAGATCGAAATGCGGATTCTTGCGCTTGCCCTGCCGGACGGCATCCAGCGCGTCGTCCGTTCGGCCGAGCTCGGCGTAGGCGGCGGCCAGCGGGAAGTCGAGCAGCGGATGCGTCGGATACCGTGCGCGCGCCGCTTCGAGCAGCCGCACGGCGTCGGCGTCGCGGTGGCTCAGCAGGTAGGCGAGGCCGAGATTGAGCGAGGCCTCCGAGCCGATATTGACGTTGAGGCGCATGGCCGCTTCGGCGGCCGCGATCGATTCGTCGATGCGCCCGGTCCATAGCAGCACGGCCGCCCGCGTGAGCAGGGCCTCGGAGTCGCTCGGATTGATCTGCAGCGCCCGCTCCGATTCGGCGAGGCCGATATCGTACTTGAGGATCGACGTATAGGCGCGGGCAAGGACACCGTGGGCCAGCACACATTCCTCGTCGAGCTCGATCGCCTTCTGGGCGAGCCGGATTGCCGTCTCGATATCGCTCTGGGCGAATTCCGACCAGCCGAAGGCGGCCCGCTGGAAATAGGCGTCGGCAAGCTGGGCATAGGCGTCGGCGTAGCCCGGCGCGAGCTGGATCACCCGCTCGAGCAGTTCGCGCGCCGAACGATTGGCGAGCCGCGTTGGATCGGCGGCGAGCGCGCGAGCACGCAGCACCAGGTCGTAGGCGTCGAGGTTGTCGGTCGGCTTGCGCAGGCTCTTCTGCAGGGCGATCTGCTGCAGGTTGGAGGCCAGCGTGCCGGCGACGCGGCGGGCGATGCGCTCCTGGACGGCGAAGATGTCGCTCAGCTCGTCGTCATATTGCTCGGACCACAGCTGAGTGCCATTGGCCGCGTCGCCCAGCTGCACGGTCACCCTGACACGGTTGCCCATGCGGCGCACGCTGCCGCTCACGAGGTAACGGGCGTTCAACGCACGGCCGATTTCCGCCGGCGGCAGCTCCTTGTTGCGGAAGGGCAGCACCGCGCCGTAGGCGATCACCGTGAGTTCCTTGAAGCGCCCGAGGGCGCGCGTGATGTCCTCGGTGAGGCCGTCGGAGAAGTAGTCCTGGGCCGCATCGCCGCTCTGGTTGGCGAACACCAGGACGGCGACCGACAGGCCGCTGTCGGTCGACTGTCGAACGCTTGCCGCGGCCGCCTCCTCCGTCGACGACAGGAGCCCGGTGAAGTAGGCGGCGGCGCCGCCCGCGGCCAGTGCGGTCGCCACGGCAACCGCGGCCAAGGTCATCATACGACGCCGCGACGGCGCCGGCTTGGCCGCCGTGGCGGCGGTCTCGGACAGGGAAGCTGCATCCAGGGCGTAGGTCCGGATCGGCCGGTCGATGTTCTTGAGCGTGCGCGAGCCTTGGGAGCGGAACGGCAAAGCGAGCTTGTCGCGGACCTGCTCGTAGACGCTGGCCGACAGCACGATCGAGCCGGCCTCCGCCAATCCCTGCAGCCGCGCCGCGAGGTTGACCGTGTCGCCGAACACGTCGTCGTCTGACACGATGATGTCACCCAGGTGCAGGCCGATGCGGAATGCCTGGCGACGCTCGACCGGCGTGCCGACGTTGCGCTCGACCATGCCGCGCTGCAGCTCGACCGCCGAGCGTACCGCCTCGACGGCGCTGGCGAATTCCACCAGCACGCCGTCGCCCACCGTCTTGACGATGCGGCCATGGAAGCGCTCGACCACCGGACCGACGAGCTCGGTGAGATGCGCATGCAGATCGTCGAGGGTCCGTTCCTCGTCGGCGCGCATCAGGCGGCTGTAGCCGTCGATGTCGGCGAACAGGATGGTCGCCAGCCGCCGGTTGGTGCCCGAGCTCGGCATCGGGCGCCTGTCAGCCCCCCGCGGTGCGCTGCGCGGCGGGTCGGGCGGAAAGGCGCGCGACATAATCGTCGAACACCTTCTCGCCCTTGAGGCCGGGAGCACCGAACATCATCGCGAAGCGGATCTCCGAGCCGACATAGACGTCGGCGGCGCTGAACGTCTCGCCGAGCAGGTAGGGGCCGTCGGCCAGCGCCTTCTTGAGCGTCGCCAGGACGTCGTCGTAGCTTCCCCAGCCGACGGCGGCCTTCCGCTCGACCTCCGGCCGCTTCATCATCTTGTCGATCAGCGCGGGCTCGAAGCAGCCAGCGCCGAAAAACAGCCAGCGATAGTAGGCGCCGCGGCCGGCGTCCGTGGGCTCGGGCGCGAGGCCGGCCTCAGGGAAATTGTCGGCGATGTAGGCAATGATCGCCGCCGTTTCGGTCACCACCACGCCGCGATGGACGATGGTGGGCAGCTTGCCCATGGGATTGATCGCCAGGAAGGCGGGCGCCTTGTGCTCGCCCTTCTCGAAGTCGATCGGCACAATGCGGTACGGCGCACCGGCCTCCTCGAGCATCCAGTGCACCATCTGCGATCGCGAGCGCGGGTTGTGATAGAAGACGATCTCTTCCGTCATGACAATGATCCCCCCGATGTCAGAAACGGCGTCTGCTTACACCCCGATGTCGGGGCTGTCAGGTCATGTGCTGCGGACAAGCGTCGCTCGGTCGCGGCCCCTTCCATGATTCCCGTCATTTTGGGAATCAGTGTGGCACCGCCGGCCGCGCGCCAATCTGCCTTCATTGCCGATGCCAAATGGGCGACGCTAGATATAGACGGCCTTCATCGCCGCTTCGGGGTAGCGCGTGCCCGCCGCCGCGCCCGGCGGCAGCGCCGCCGAGATCCGCGCGACGTCGGCGGCCGACAGCACGACATCGAGCGCCGCCAGGTTCTCGTCGATGCGCTCGGCGCGCTTGGTGCCGGGGATCGGCACGACGTCCGGGCCTTGCGCCAGCAGCCAGGCGAGCGCCACCTGACCCGGCTTGACGCCTTTTTCGCGCGCGACGGCCTCGATGGCAGCGACCTGCACCAGGTTGCGCGCCAGGTTATCGGCGGCGAAGCGCGGATGGCGGCCGCGGCCGTCCCCTTCCGGGATGTCGGAGACCTGCCGCACGGCGCCGGTCAGGAGGCTGCGGCCGAGCGGCGAATAGGCGACGAAGGAGATGCCGAGCGCGCGCGTCGTCTCGAGCGTCTCCTCGGCATCGACGCGATAGAGCAGCGAGTACTCGCTCTGCACGGCGGCGAGTGGATGCACCTTGTGTGCGCGGCGGATGGTTTCCGGCTTGGCCTCGCTGAGGCCGAGCGCCCGCACCTTGCCCGCCTTCACCAGCTCGCCCATCGCGCCCACCGTGTCCTCGATCGGCACCGAGGGATCGACACGGTGCTGGTAGTAGAGATCGATCACGTCGATGCCCAGCCTCTTGAGGCTCGCCTCGCAGGCGGCCTTCACGTAAGCCGGGCTGCCGTCGACGCCGTTGGCGCCGCCTGGCCGCTGGGTCTGCCCGAACTTGGTGGTCAGCACGACCTTGCCACGCCGGCCGCCCGACAGCGCCTTGCCGAGCAGGGTCTCGTTGTGGCCCCAGCCATACATGTCGGAGCTGTCAAGAAAGTTGACGCCGCGATCCAGCGCGTGATGGACGACGCGGATCGCCTCGGCGTCATCGCTCTTGCCGTAGGCGCCGGAGAACGACATGCAGCCCAGCCCGATGGGAAAGACGGAGAGCTGGCTGTTTCCGAGGGTGCGGAGCCTGGCGTGCGTGATGGCGGTCATGGGTACCTCTTTGCTGCGAGTATAGAAGATCACCACGGGCGTTTCCGGGCAAATGCATGTTGCCGGCCAGCAGACAATTTGCTCATTCGTCGTTGATGCTCCCCGCTATTGTCAAATTGCTGCTGTAGGCAAATGAAATTCCCACGCGCCCTCATCCTCGCCCTGCTTCTGGCCACCACCCCCGGTTCGCTCGCCCAGGCTCAGGAGAAACCTCCGTCCTCTTTCTCCGGCAAGGCACCCGATTGCGTCGCGACCATGGGCGCGCTGCCAAAGCCCTTCGACGGCGCGGCCTTCGCCGTCACCGGCGACACGCTGGCCGTCGTCGGCCTGAAGCCTCGCGTCCGGATCTGGGGCATCCAGGCGCCCGAGTTGCGCGACCGGGACGGGCAGGAGACCGTGCCCGGCATGCGCGCCCGCGCCGCGCTCGACGACCTGCTGACGCCGGCGGACCATCTGATCCATTGCAATCCCGGCAAATGGGACCACGACTGCCGGATCGTGGCGTTATGCGTGGCCAGGACCACCGAGATCGGCGGCCGCATGATCGACAACGGCATGGCCTACGGTTTCGATCTCCATGATGTGGGCAAAGCCG
>JABCYT010000080.1 GCA_013290035.1 Alphaproteobacteria bacterium | reverse complement strand
GGCCTGCCATTCACCGGCCTGGCGCTCGCCGTTGGCCAGGATGGCGACGCCGAGACCCTGGCGCTTGCCGTCGGCGACCTGGCCGATGTAGCTCGCGCCTGGATCGTACGACAGGCGCTCGGCGTGCTCGAGGTCCGGCCGGCTGGCCCGCGCCGCCACGATGCGCGCTTCGCCAGCCGCCGCACGCGCAGTGCCCGCTGCTTCCTCGGCGCGCGCCAGCGCCGCGCGCGCGTCGGCGGCGGCCCGCTGGGCCTGATCGACGATCGCCTTGCGAGCTGACGTATCCGGCGCCGGCGGGGTCGCTTGCGGCCGGGTCGCCGGAGTCGATGCAGGAGGTCGTGCCGGCAACTGGGCCGTCGCGGCGGGTGATGCCGTCGGATCGACTCGCGGGGCGCCAATCAGCAGAGTGCGGATCTCCGGCTCGAAGCGCCACAGCGTCAGTGCGGCCATCACGACGACGACGATCCAAACGCGCGAGCCCGACGACCGCCGCCGCGATCTCGATCGCGGCGGCGGCGCCAGGGCAGGCTCGGCACTTTCACGGCTGGCGCCGCCCAGGCGCGGCGTCGGGCCGGCTCCGTAGGCAAGGCGTTGCGTCGGTGCGTCCTCGACCTTGGGAAGTGCCGAGCCAAACAGCGCGCTCCACGCCGCGATGCTCTGCGGCCGGTCGTCCGGCGCGAAGGCCATCGCGCGGTCTATCGCGGCCAGGAACGCCGGCTCGAATCGACCGCCCTCCGTTTCGGCCAACGGCCGATAGGGATCCTTGCCGACGCGCGCCGCGGCGTCGGGCGGCGTCTGTCCCGCGATCGTGTGATAGAGGACCGCGGCCGCGGAATAGATGTCGCTCCACGGACCCTGCTTGCCGTCGAGCGCGTATTGCTCGATCGGCGCATATTGCGGCGTCAGCACGCTGGTCAGGCTGCGCGTGCGGCCGCCCATCGCCTGGCGCGCGGCGCCGAAATCGACAAGGACGGGAACGCTGTCGCGCCGGATGATGATGTTCGCGGGCTTGATGTCGCGATGAAGAAAGCCCTGGGCATGTACGGCGCCGAGGCCGCTCAGCAACCCGGCGGCCAGGCGCCGCACATCGTCGGTCGGCAGGCGGCGGCCGGGTTCGCGCAGGAGTTCGGCCACGTTCCGGCCGTCCTCGAACTCCATCACGGTGTAGGCCGTGTCGTTGGCCTCGAAGTAGCGCAGCACCGGCACGATATGGGGATGGCGGAAGCGCGCCAGCGCGCGCGCCTCGTCGAGGAAGCGCTCGCGGCCCCAGGCAAAATCCTCGATCAGGCGCGCGCCGCGCGGCACCACCGCGCCATCGCCGTGGCGGATGGCGCATTCGAGCGGCAGGTATTCCTTGATCGCGACGACCTTGGCGAGCTGCGTGTCGAAGGCACGATAGGTGATGCCAAAGCCGCCGTGCCCGATCATCGCATCGAGGCGGTAGTCGCCGAGCCGCGTGCCGGGGGGCAGGGCCTGAACGTTGTCGAAGGACATGGGCACGCGCAACCTGGCCCTCTAGATGCGCGCTCCCGGGCGGACGCACAAGCGCCCGCATATTATCGTGAGCGTTATCGGGCGGCGGCCGTCGCCGACGCCGGCAGGCCGGGATCACGGAAATCGGGCACCAACTGTATGACCATGATGAATACGCAGAGACCGATTGCGGTCAGCATGGTGACGGGGCGAGTCCGCAAAACGGGTTTTGGGCCGTTGGCCCGGCTTTCGTCCGACATGTCGGGCACTCCAAATTGTTTCGTCAAAAATCACCGGCCGAGCGACCCGCAATATTGGGCCAAGCCTTGCCAGACCATAGGTCACCGCCTTCTTTAGGACAAGAAAAAGGTTTCTACCACAATGGCTTAGATGATCATGCGGCGGTTCTGAATGAATCCACAACAGATCGCGATCGGCAACCGGAGGCCCACCTCTTATGGACCTCGCCCACCTTTTACTGACCGATTGAGGATGAGCCGGAGTAGACTTCGCCCATGAACGCACCCCCGATGCTCGACAATACACGCACCCTGGTGCTGACCGGCGCGAGCCGCGGCATCGGCCATGCGACCGTGAAGAAATTCAGCGCCAGCAGCTGGCGCGTGATCACGGTATCGCGCCAGCCTTTCAGCGTGCTCTGCCCGTGGCCGGGCGGCGAGAAGAACCATGTGCAGATCGACCTGGCGGATCTGCAGGATGTCGGCCGCGGCATCGGCGAGATCCGCGCCCGGCTGGGCGGCGGGCGTCTCGATGCGCTGGTGAACAATGCGGCGATCTCGCCCAAGGACGAGACCGGTGGTCGCTTCGGCGCCATCGATACGCCATTCGACCTCTGGCAGCAGGTGTTCAACGTGAATTTCTTCGCGCCGGTGGCGCTCGCCCGCGGCCTGATGCGGGAGCTCTCGGAAGCGCGCGGCTGCGTCGTCAACGTGACCTCGATCGCCGGCAGCCGCGTCCATCCTTTCGCGGGCTCGGCCTACGCCACGTCGAAGGCCGCGCTTGCCGCGCTGACCCGCGAGATGGCCCATGACTTCGGCCCGCGCGGCATTCGCGTCAATGCCATCGCCCCCGGCGAGATCGACACTTCGATCCTCTCGCCCGGCACCGACAAGATCGTCGAGGAGCAGATCCCCATGCGGCGCCTCGGCACGCCCGATGAAGTGGCCGATGTGATCCACTTCCTCTGCGAGAAGGGCGCAAGCTATGTGAGCGGCGCCGAGATCCAGATCAACGGCGGCCAGCACGTGTAGCCAGGAGTAACGCGATGGACACCACGATAGCGATGCATAAGGGCGAAACCGGCCGCGACGCGCGCCGCCGCATCCGTGCCGGCGGCCATCGCGTGCCGACCTCCCGCGCCGCGCCCGGCTACGTGCAGGGCAACCTCGCCATCCTGCCCAAGGCGTTGGCGGCCGACTTCGCACGCTTCTGCCAGCTCAATCCCAAGCCCTGCCCGCTGCTGGCCGCGTCCGAACCGGGCGACTGGCGCCTGCCGCCGCTGGGCGAGGACCTCGACATCCGCACCGACATCCCGCTCTACCGCATCTGGAAGAAGGGCGAGCTCAGCGAGGAGGTCACCGACCTCAAGAAGGCATGGCGCGACGATCTGGTGTCGTTCGTGTTGGGCTGCTCGTTCTCCTTCGAGGAGGCGCTGAGCGAGAACGGGCTCGAACTGCGTCACAACACCTGCAACACCAACGTGCCGATGTACCGCACCAACATCGAGTGCAAGCCGGCCGGCCCCTTCCATGGACCGATGGTGGTGTCGATGCGCCCGTTCAAGCCGGCCGACGCGATCCGCGCCGTGCAGGTGACGACGCGCTTTCCCTCGGTGCACGGCGCGCCGGTCCATCTCGGCAAGCCCGAGCTTTTGGGCATCAAGGACATCGCCAAGCCCGACTACGGCGACGCCGTGCCGGTGCGCGACGACGAGTTGCCTGTGTTCTGGGCCTGCGGCGTCACCCCGCAATCGGTGGTGGCGACGGTGAAGCCCGAGTTCTGCATCACCCATGCGCCGGGCTACATGCTGGTGACCGATCTCCTGAATTCGCAGCTCGCCATCCTCTGACGATGCGTGTGGAATTCGACGGAAGCGTCGTCGAAATCGATCAATTGGTGATCGCCGGCTGGACCGCCCGCGACGTCGCCGCGCTCGACCATCATATCGAAGAGCTGAAGGCGATCGGCGTTCAGCCGCCGTCGAAAGTCCCGCTGTACTATCGCGTCGCCGCCAGTCTGCTGACGCAGGCCGTCAGCATACAGGTGCTGGGCGACGACACGTCCGGTGAAGTCGAGCCCGTGCTGATGGGCGCGTCGGACCGGCTCTGGGTCACGGTGGGCTCCAACCACACCGACCGCAGGATCGAGAGCTATGGCATCGCGATCTCCAAGCAGGTCTGCCCCAAGATCATCGCCCGCTCGG
This sequence comes from Alphaproteobacteria bacterium, assembly GCA_013290035.1. GTDB lineage: Bacteria > Pseudomonadota > Alphaproteobacteria > Reyranellales > Reyranellaceae > Reyranella. Next base: position 5,741 of record JABCYT010000080.1, on the reverse strand, counting down.
CCTGGCGCTTCGAGGACGTGGAGCCGCATTGGGACCGGCTCGTGCTCCGCAGCTTCGTCGAGGAAGCCGGCAAGAAAGTTCTTTACCAGGAAGGCACACTTGGCCGGCTCCGCCCCCCGCGCGAGTTGATCGCGGGCTGGCGCAACGGCGACAGCAAGCTGCCGCCTCATATCGCGATGTTCTGCGGCACCATGCCGGCGATCGGCGCCATCCGGCCCTCGCCGCGCTTTGCGATGGAGATCGAGGATCCCGTGCTCGCCCGCACGCTCTCGCACACCTACCAGGTGCAGCCCTTGCCGCTCATCTCATGAGGGGTGTTTCCTGACGCGATCGCATGGCTTCCCTGCAGGGAGCCCCTTGCACGAGCGCGGCCGGTAAACGTACGTTCAGCCTCGTTGGGAGGAGCGGGCAAAATGACCAAAGGCGCGTACGACGGCATCACCGTTCTCGACTTCACGCAGGGCATCGCGGGGCCGCACGCCTCCATGCTGCTCGCCCTGCACGGCGCCGACGTCATCAAGGTCGAGCCGCTGGAAGGTGACTGGGGTCGCGCGCTGGGCGAGCTGAAGGGCGATCACTGCGCCCATTCCGTCGCCTTCAACCGCGGCAAGCGCTCGATCGCGCTCGACCTCAAGTCGCCCGACGGCATCGCGGTCGTCAAGAAGATCGCGGCCAAGGCGCATGTCGTGCTGGAGAGCTTCCGGCCGGGCGTGATCTCGCGCCTGGGCTTCGGCTACGAGGACGTCAAGAAGGTCAATCCCAAGGTCGTCTATTGCTCGGTGTCGGGCTTCGGCCAGACCGGCCCCTACAGCAAGCGCCCGACCGTTGACGGGCTGATCCAGGCGTTCAGCGGCATGATGGTGATGAACAGGATGCCGGACGGCACGCCGTGGCGTCAGGGCATGATCGCCGTCGACGTCACGACCGGCCTCTACACCTTCCAGGCGCTGGCGCCGGCGCTGATGCGCCAGTTGCGCTTCGGCGAGGGCAGCTACATCGATTCCAGCCTGATGCGCGCGGCCGCCGCCTTCCAGGGCGCCAAGCTGATGGAATGGGTGTTCTCCAAAGGCACGCCGCCGCCGCTCTACATGCCGGCCGGCAGCTACAAGTCGAAGAACGGCTACATCATGGTGAGCGCCATGCGGCCGCATCACTTCCGCCTGCTGTTCGAACTGATCGGACGGCAGGACATCGCCGACGATCCCGACCTGCAAAGCCACAACGACCGCATCAAGAACGCGGCCAAGATCATCAAGGCGCTGAACGAGACGATGCCGACCAGGACCACCGAGGAGTGGATCGCCATCCTGCAGCCCAAGGACGTGTTCTGCGAGCGGGTCAACAACTACACCGACTATCTCGACCACCCGCACGTCCGGGAATCGGGCGCCGTCGACTGGATCGAGCAGGATGGTTTCGGCCGCATGCCGGTCGCCAACATCCCGGGCCTGCCGTCCGCCGGCACGCACGCGCCGCAACAGCATGCGCCGCATGTCGGCGAGGACGGGCCCGACATTCTGCGCGAACTGGGCTACAGCCCGGCCGAGATCGACGCCATCTTCGCCCGCGGCGGGATCGGCGCGCCGGCCGCGACGGCGAAAGCGGCAGAGTGATGCTAAAGGCTATTGTTACAGTCTCGTGAAGGTTTCCGCAGTTTCCGCTAGCGTTATGCCAATTAACCATGGGCCGAAAGACTGCTTTTACTCTGCTTTCTGACGAAATTCCTGGCGCCCCCGAGCATGGACATCATCCTGCCGACGCGCTGGGTATACTTTAGTGATACATAAGTAAGAGTCAATAGTTAATTAGCAAAAATTTTGACTCCGAGTTTCTGCGCACCATGTTGCGCAGAAACTCACGCGGGGAAATGACCTTCCTCCCCGGCGAAGCTGGGGAGTTCGCGCCGTCATACGGCGGCGGCGGGGTCATGGGCCCGAGCGTCCGTTCGCGCCAATGACCCCTTCGCCCGCTCCGCGGGTACCTCCAACCTCTGCTTTCATGCTCCTCTCCCCCTTGGGGGAGAGGCTGGGTGAGGGGGTGATGCAGGAGACAGTCTCCGGGTTGACCCCCTCACCTAACCTCTCCCCCAAGGGGGAGAGGAACATGAATGCGCGAGCCGCGGAGAGGACCCTGAGCATGCTTCGCGCAGAGGAGGCTCAAGTCACCTGGAAGCCATGCGCGAAAGGATCGCGCTCGTCGACGAAGATGGTGTTGATGCCGTGCTGGCGCGCCCAGCCGGAGATCGACGGCACGATGGCGTCGTGGTTGCCGACCCGTGCCGCGGCCTCGACCCGACCGTCGAACAGCGAACCGATGATGCTCTCATGCACGAATTCGTCGCCGACATTGAGCCGCCCGCGCGCCGCCAGCTGCGCCATGCGCGCCGACGTGCCGGTGCCGCAGGGGGAGCGGTCGATCGCCTTGTCGCCGTAGAACACCGCGTTGCGGGCATGGGCGCGCGGATCACGCGCCTTGCCGGCCCACATCACGTGGCTTACGCCCTTGATCGTCGGATTCTCCGGATGCACGGGCTGGATCTTGTCGTTCAGCAGCCGGCGCACGATCGGCGAGAGGCGCAGCACGTCGCCGGCCGACATCGATTCCAGTCCGGCGAAATTCTTCTGCGGCTCGAGGATGCCGTAGAAGTTCCCGCCGTAGGAAACGTCGAACACCAGCTCGCCCAGGCCCGGGACGTCGATCGCGATTTCGCTGGCCGCGAGATACGACGCGACATTGGTGATGCGCACGCTGTCGACGAAACGGCCGTTCTGCTGGTAGCGCGCCACGACGCGACCGGCCGGCGCATCGAGATTGACCACGCCCGGCGTCGCCGGCGTCACAAGGCCGTTCTCGACCGCCATGGTGACGGTGCCGATGGTGCCATGGCCGCACATCGGCAGGCACCCGCTCACCTCGATGAACAGGATGCCGACGTCGCAGTCGGCGCGGGTCGGCGGATAGAGCATCGAGCCCGACATCACGTCATGGCCGCGCGGCTCGAACATCAGCGCCTTGCGGATCCAGTCGTGGTGCGCGAGGAAGTCGAGTCGACGGTCGCTCATGGTGGCGCCCTTGAGCAACGGGGCGCCGCCCGACACCAGCCGCACCGGATTGCCGCAGGTATGGCCGTCGAGGCACGAAAAGGTATGGACCGACATGGCGTCTGCTTACGCCGCCGTCACGAAGCGCTCAACCTCGCGCGTGCTCTTCAGGCGGACGACCTGCTTCTCCTTGGCGAGAAAAGCGCACTCCAGGGTGAATTTCTCGCGGTTCCGGCGATGCGTCTTCAACGCCCACAGGAGGATCGACTGGCGGCTCAAGAAGGTCCGCACGAGGGACTCGCGATTGCCGGTACCCCAGAGGTCCTCCTGCGTCGCGGCGCGGCGGATGGTCCGGCGCAGCAGGCGCCACATCACCAGGGACAGCGGCAGATCGAGCCAGACCAGCGTGTCGGCCGGCCGCCACACGAGATCGCGGACCTGGGCATAGTTGCCGACCACGATCCAGCCGTCATCCCGGGTCTCCCGCTCGACCCTGTGACGGAATAGCTCAACCGGGGCGCCCTGCCAGTCGCGGCCCCAGAACAGCGCATCGAGTTCGATGACGCGCAGGCCGGTTCGCACGGCCAGCCGTTCCGCCAGCGTGCTTTTTCCCGAACCAGTCGTGCCGATCACAACGACGCGCCGCATGCCGCCAACCCTCGGCCGACTGTAGCGTCAAATCGGCGGCCATCGTAGGGTGCCGCCCGCAAGTCGGGGGTGTGTTGATGCCGCAGATCCATTTCAAGAACCTGAGCCTTCTCGACCCGCGCTGGAACGAGGCGCGCGCGGGCTACGAGGTCCTGGTCGAAGGCGACCTGATCAAGGAAGTGTCGTCCAAGCCGATCAAGGCGGCCAAGGCCCAGGTCGTCGATTGCGGCAAGCGCACCCTGATGCCCGGCCTGATCGACTGCCACGTCCATGTCTTCCTGAGCGAGGTCAACATCCGCAACCTCGAATCCGTGCCGCTCACCCTGATGACGGCGCGCGCCGCCGACCTCATGAAGGGCATGATCGACCGCGGCTTCACGACCGTGCGCGACACCGGCGGCGCCGACTGGGGCATCAAGGCCGCCGTCGATGCCGGCCTGATCGCCGGCCCCCGGCTCTTCATTTCGGGCCGCGCCATCGGCCCGACCGGCGGCCATAGCGATTCGCGCCGCCGCACCGACATCGGCGCACCCTGCGGCTGCTGCAACGCCATGGTCTATTGCATGGCGCTGGCCGACGGCGCCGACGAGGTGCGCAAGCTGGTGCGCGAGCAGATGCGCCAGGGCGCAGACCAGGTGAAGATCATGTGCTCGGGCGGTGTCGCCTCGCCCTACGATCCGCTCGATTCGCTGCAATTCTCCGAGGCCGAGATCGCCGCCGCGACCGACGAGGCGAAGAATTTCGGCCGCTACGTACTGGCCCACGCCTACACGCCGGAAGCCATCACCCGCGCCGTCACCAACGGCGTGCGCACCATCGAGCACGGCAACCTGATCGACGCCAAGTCGGCCAAGCTGCTGAAATCGACCGGCGGCTACATGGTGGCCAACCTGGTGACCTACTTCGTCATGAAGGAGAAGGCCGCCCAGTTCGGCATGACCGCCGACATGCTGGCCAAGAACGACATCGTGCTCGACGGCGCGCTGCGCTCGCTCGAAATTTGCAAGACCGCCGGCGTGAAGGTGGGTTACGGCAGCGATCTCCTGGGCCAGCTCCAGATCGAGCAGAGTCGCGAGTTCATGTTCCGCGCCGAGGTGCTGAAGCCGCTGGAGATCATCCGGCAGGCCACCACCGTCGGCGCCGAGGTGCTGCGCCAGGAGGGCAAGCTCGGCATCGTCGAGCCCGGTGCCTTCGCCGACCTGATCGTGGTCGATGGCAATCCGCTGAAGAAGCTGGAACTGTTCCTCGACCAGGGCGCCCACCTGCCGGTGATCATGAAGGCCGGCAAGTTCCACAAGAACGCGTTGAAATAGGTTTGGAATGTCCTTTCTATTCAAGAACCTCCGCCTCCTCGACCCGAACTGGAAGGAGGCACGCGCCGGCTATGAATTGCTGGTCGAAGGCGACACCATCAAGGAAGTGTCGGCCAAGCCCATCAAGGCGGCGAAGGCCACGGTGGTGAATTGCGGCAAGCGTACGCTGATACCGGGCCTGATCGACTGTCACGTCCACACGCACCACAGCGAGGTCTACATCAACCGCATGGAGGCGGTGCCACTCACCCTGATGATGGCGCGCTCGGCCGGACGCCTGATGCGCATGCTCGATCGCGGCTTCACCACGGTGCGCGATGCCGGCGGCGCCGACTGGGGCACCAAGACCGCCGTCGAATCGGGCCTGATCCCCGGCCCGCGGCTTTTCATCTCCTGCCGCTCGATCGGCCCGACCGGCGGCCACAACGACCGCAACCGGCGCACCGACATCGGGCCGCCGTGCCTGTGCTGCAACGGCATGGTGTTCATCCGCTGCATCGCCGACGGGCCCGACGAGGTGCGCAAGGCGGCGCGCGAGCAGATGCGCCAGGGCGCAGACCAGGTGAAGCTGATGGTCTCGGGCGGCGTCGCCTCGCCCTACGATCCGCTTGAGTCGCTGCAGTTCACCGAGGAGGAGATCACCGCCGCCGTCGAGGAGGCACACGCTTTCGGCCGCTACGTGCTGACCCATGCCTATACGCCGGAAGCGATCACCCGCGCCGTCAAATGCGGCGTGCGC
>JABCYT010000079.1 GCA_013290035.1 Alphaproteobacteria bacterium | reverse complement strand
TCGCACCGCGAGGCCGTCACGCGAGAATTCAACCGCCTCGAGGCGGAGAACATCATCGAGGTGCGGCGGAAGCAAATCCGGATTATCGATCTCCAGCGACTGAAACACGCGGACGGAGACTAGGTCTCCCGACGCTGCGGCCGCTGCCTGAATTGCGATGGAGCGCGAGGAGCAAAAGCTCCTCGCGCCTCCGCAATTCGCTCTACATGCCGCCCTTCGTGACCTGGCCGCGGATCTCGCCGCCCTTGTTGGCCGCGGTGTGGACGTTGAAATACCACTTGCCGGCAGCGAGATCAGCCGCCTGCGCGTCGGTCAGGGTGGCTTCGCCCTTGAGCGGGCTGACCAGCCCGCCGCTCGCCGGCGCCGGCACCGGCACGACGACGCCGGCATTGGTCTTGGCGTCGGCCGGACCGTGGAAGTGCGCCGCGGCGGCGGGGCCGGTCAGGTCCTTGTAGGTCGCGCTGTAGGTCAGCTTCTTGGTGGCGGTGTCGTAGGTGGCGGTCAATGCGCCGCTGCCCTTGCTGTCGTTGGGCGGCACTTCGCCCGCGGCTGCGAGGGTAGCCTTGTACATGACCATCTCGGCAAACGCTGCCGGTGCTCCAACGAGAAACGACGCGGCAATCAAGCCGGCGAAACCGGAACGAACGAGTAGCTTGCGCATTGGCAGTACCTCCTCCCAAACGTTGGTGTCGCATTATGCCACGGGTTCAGGCGCGGTCATGGCATCACAAAGCCTTGAGGACAGGGAGGGTTGCAGCCGCCCTAGCCGAAATCGATCAATTCGGCGCCGTCGGTGACATAGCGGGCGTAGCGGAAATCGCGAACCTTGAGCAGGCGTTCGCCCGTCCAGTCGAGCAGGATGAAGTAGAGCGGCACACCGCCCGGATCGTCGGGATCGTGCACCAGCACCGCCGGCCGCCGCTCGACCAGCCCGGGGACCAGCAGCCAGTCGCGCGACTGGCCGTAGTTGGTGAAGTAGCGGCCGGCCTCGCCGCGCCCGTTGAGGCGCGTGCGGTTCACCACCTCGACCCGGACCTCGTCGGCCAGAAGATCACGCAGGGCGTCGAAGTCGCGTGCGTTGAAGCGCGCCGTGTAGGCGGCAAGGCGCGCCCGGTCGGCCGCGGCCAGGACGGGCGCCGGCCGGTCGTCCGGTTCGGCCGCCAGCTCGCGCAGCCGGTTGCGGCCGCGATGCAGCGCCGCCTTGATCGCGGGCACCGTGCCGTCGAGCACGATGGCGATCTCTTCCAGCGAATGGCCGAGCACGTCCATCAGGATGACGCTGCTGCGCTGGGCGACCGGCAGGCGCATCAGGGTGCGCAGGCTGGCGGCAGCGGCCTGGCGGCGGTCGATCTCGCTGTCGGGATCGGCGATCATGTCGAGATCCTGGTCGGCACGGATAGCCTCCTGGCGCGCGCGGCGGCGCAGGAAATCGAGCGCCGCATTATGGGCGATGCGGAACAGCCAGCCCTCGGGATGGGCGATCGGGCCGGCGCGGGGAAACGCCTCGACCGCCTTGGCCATCGCATCCTGCAGCACATCCTCGCCATCGATGACCGAGCCGGTCATGCGGGCGCAATAGCGATGCAGCTTGGGGCGGAGCTCCGCCAGGAGCTGCTCGAAGCCTGCGCGCGGGTCGTTCATGCACCCCTCTGACGGTTTTCGCCGGACCACTATGCCAGCAGGACGTTCGGCGCGGGTGAAAGGATTCGCGCACGGCGGTCTTTTTCGCGAATCCTTTGCCATCCGCCGTTCGTCTTCAGGGCAGCAACCCAACCGTAGAGGTAAAGCCATGAAGTGGACATTGGTGCGCTACAAAGCCAAGCCTGACCAGGCCCAGGAGAACCAGCGCCTGAGCGCCGCGGTGTTCGGCGAGCTGCAGCAAAAGGCGCCGCCGGGACTGCATTACGCGGTGTTCCGGCTGCCGGATGACACCTTCGTCCATCTCGCCTCGCTGGAGGACGGCGCGGCGCCGTTGTCCGCCCTGGAGACATTCCGCGCCTTTTCGAGCGGCGTCCGCGAGCGTTGCCTCGAGCCGCCGGTCGCGGCCCAGCCCGTCCTCGTCGGCAACTACGGCATGCTCGCGGCCGACAAGGCCAACTGAGGGAGATTGCATCATGCAGCACGAGATCGTTTCTCGCGAACAATGGCTGGTGGCGCGCACGGCATTGCTCGATGCGGAAAAGAAGCTGGCAGAGACCCGCAGCGCGGTGGTCGCGCAACGCCGCACGCTGCCCTGGACGCGGGTCGAGAAGGAATACGCATTCGACACGCCGGCCGGCCGGCAGACCCTCGCCGATCTGTTCGAGGGTCGCGGCCGGCTGATCGTCTATCATTTCATGTTCGCGCCGGACTGGCCGCAGGGCTGCCCCGACTGCTCGCGCCTGGCCGACCATTTCGGCGGCATGGACGAGCATCTGGCCCGTCGCGACGCGACCTTCGCCGCCATCTCGCGCGCGCCGCTGGTTAAGATCGAGGCCTATCGCCAGAGCAAGGGATGGCGCTTCAGATGGGTGTCGTCGGGCCCCTGCGACTTCAACTACGACTACCAGGTCTCGTTCCCGGCCGAGGCGATCGCCCGCGGTGAGGTCGTCTACGGCTATGAGCGCTGCAAGGTCGACAAGACGGAGCTGCCGGGCACCAGCGTGTTCGGTCGCAACGCGGCCGGCGAGGTCTTCCACGCCTACTCGGCCTATTTCAATGGCGGCGACATGCCGCTCAGCCTCAACTATCCCGCCCTCCTGGACTAGGCCGCCGGCGCAGGGCCGTTTCAGCGGCCCTGCTGGGCCTGGACCGCTCGCTGATATTGGGCGGCGAAGCCGTTCAGGGTATTCGTCAGAGGGCCGACCATGCCGTCGTCGGTCGTGGAGAGCTGGACGGTGACCTGCGATCCGCGCAGCATCGCCTGCACGAGGTCGTTCGACCTGCCCTGTTCGAACGAACATTCGCCGCCGCTGCAGATGGTCGTCGACACGAAAGGCCACTGGTCGACCTGCATGCTGGCCCGCTGGCCTATGCCGTCGGCCACGACGGTGAGCGTGGTGTAGGCCGCCGAGTAGCTCACGATCAGGAAGGTGCCCAGGAGGTTGTTGGGGCCGCCGTCGATCATGGCCGACACGGTGCAGTCGCGGCCTCTTTCGGTGTTGCAGTTCATGACCCATTGGTCGGGCGGCTGGTTCTGCCCGACCGGGCCCTGGGCTGAGGCGGAGGAAGCCAGGAGGCTGAGACCAAGGACTGCAACGATTGACTTCTTCATTGATTCTCTCTTGTTCGTGTCGCCGGCACCGTATCAGGTCGCTGCTCGTTCATATACTCGCCTCCTCCGGGAACCGGCCGACGGTGCTAAATTGCAAGGATGACGGCTGACCTCGAGCAAGAGCAGAAACGCATCGCCGAATGCGCCACGGCGGCGTTGTCGCGTTCGTGGCAGGCCTCTGTTTTTCTTGCTGACGTCACGGCGCTGAGCGACGAGAACAGGCGCAACCTCATCCTGCGGGCAACCGCGTTGCGCGACGGCACGCGGCCGCGCTCCGTCATCATCAAGGCAACGCGGACCGCCGGCTTCGATGCTATGGCGGTAAACGCCTTTGCGGAGTCGGGGCTGGTGAAGGAGTGGACGGCGGCCGTCTTCCTAGCCGACCGGGCGCCAAACGGCGCCCATTGCCCGGACTTTCTGGCCGGCGATGCGGCGCGGGGTCTGGTGGTGTTCGAGGATCTCGGCGCCGATCTCGGCAGTCTCGTCGGTCCGCTGCTGGACGGGCCCGCAGGCAGGGCGAGGCAGGCCCTGATCGCCTATGCCACCAGCCTCGGCCGCCTTCACGCCGATACACTGGGTTGCACCGCAGACCACGCCGCGGCGCTGCAACGCTTCTTTCCCGCTTCGGCGGCGCCATCGCCGGGGAGCGGTGACAAATGGCGACGAGAAGCCGTCGACAAGGTATACAACCTTCTCGGCGGCACGATCGTCGACGACGAGGTCGCGATTGTCGCTGAACGCTTGGCGCGCCCTGGCGCCTGGCTCGGCCTGGCCCATGACGACGCCTGCCCGGATAACGTGCTGATGATCGACGGGCGCGCGCGGCTGCTAGACTTCGAATTTGCGCGGCCGGGCCACATCCTGATCGATGCCGCCTATTGGCGGATGGGCTTCCCGACCTGCTGGTGTGCCGGCCGCGTCCCGAGGGATGTCCAGGCCGCGATGGATAGCGCCTATCGCCAAGCGCTGGCGGCTGCTCTGCCAGCGGCGGCCGACGATGCCGCCTTCATGCAGGAGATGGCGGTCCTGCTGTTCACCTGGATGTACGGTCGCCTCGCCTGGCTGCTCGAAGATGCGCTCAAGGAAGACAAGAAATGGGGCATCTCCACCTACCGCAGCCGACTGCTGTGGTATCTCGAAGCGGCGGCCGACGGCGCCGCCGCTTCAGGCTCCTTCAATGGCCTCAAGGACGCAGCCCTCCGCTGGCGGGCCGACCTCGGCAGGCGATGGCCGGAGGTCCGGCCGCTGGCACTCTATCCGGCCTTTGTGAGCTAGCTTGCCGCCACGTCACCTACGACACGCACGCGCACTCTCACCGAGTTGCCCGGCAGGTAGGCGAGCGGCATGTCCTCGCTTTCGATGATGCTGATCGTCTTGCGGGCGGCGCCGGCCGCCACGGCGCGGTCGTTGGCGATGCCCTGGGCGGCGGCGATGGCGTCGCGGCGGCTCATGTCCTTGAAGATCTGGTCGCACTCGCCGGAGACCTGGGCGATGGCGGCGCCCACGGCATTGGCACAATCGCCATGCTCGACATGGATAACCTTCGACACGCCCGGCAGCTTCTCCGGGATCAGGAACGCGCCGCCGCCGACGGCGATCAGCGGCACGTCGCCCGCCTCGGTCTTCATGCGATCGATCGCCTCCTCGGCCATGCGGGCGGCCTCAGCGAACACTTTCTGGCAGGTCGCCTTGTCGAGATGGGCGACCTTGTTCCGGTCGCCAAGCGCCAGCACGCCCGACGCGACCGCGATGTCCGTCGTCGTGAGCTGTTGGCCGCCGAAGGCAATGCCGTCCCTCAACAAGCGATAGCCGACCGATACCGGCCCCACTTTCACTGGATCGAGCGTTACATGGCTGCCGCCACCCAGACCGATGGACAGGAGATCGGGCATGCGAAACAGCGTGCGCACGCCGCCCACCTTCACCACCGAGTTGGCTTCGCGCGGAAAGCCGAGCTTGAGCTGGCCGACATCGGTGGTGGTGCCGCCGACATCGATCACCATGGCGTCGGCCAGGCCCGAGAGATAGGCGGCGCCGCGCATCGAATTGGTGGCGCCCGAGGCGAAGGAATAGACCGGCAGGCGGCGCGCCTGTCCCGCCTCGGCCACCGTGCCGTCGTTCTGGGTGATGAACAAAGGCGCAGCGATGCCGGAATCGTCGATCGCCTTCTCGAAGGCGGCAATCGTCTCGCGCGACAGATCGGCCAGGGCCGCATTCAGCAGGCCGGCATTCTCGCGCTCGAGAAGGCCGATACGGCCGAGGTCCGACGAGCAGGTGATGGCGGCGTCTGGAATCACCGCGGCAACCAGCTCGGCGGCGCGCCGCTCGTGGCTGGGATCGAGCGGCGAGAAGATCGACGAGATGCCGACCGATTTCAACCCCGCCGTCCTCATCTCCTGTGCGGCCGCGGTCACCGCCGCCTCGTCGAGCGGCATGAACGGCCTGCCGTCATACTCGTGGCCCCCTTCGACCATCCACACGCCGCCCCTCACCAGGTTGGCGAGATCCTCCGGCCAGTCGCAGAATGGCGGCAGCGACGCGGAGGCCGGCATGCCCAGCCTGAGCGCCGCGACCTTGGTCAAGTGACGGCGCTGGACCACGGCATTGATGAAATGCGTCGTGCCGATCATCACGCCGTCGATGCGCTTCAGTTTGCCATCGGGATCCTTCAGCACGCCGGTGGCGGCGAGACTCTTCAGCGAGTCCAGGATGCCCGTCGTCACGTCTTCGCTGGTCGGCGCCTTAACCGCACCTGCCACCTTGCCGTCCTCGATCAAGACGGCGTCGGTATTGGTGCCGCCGACATCGATGCCGATTCGTCTCATGTTTTGAACACGCTCCTGAACTCGAGGTCATAACCGAAGGCACGCGGGCCGACATGCTGGAGCCCGCGCGGCGAGAGGAAGATGGCCGGCGGCGGCAGCGCGATCACGGTCACCCTCTGGCCGTAGCGGATGGTTTCGCTGCCGACGGCTTCACCCGACACCGAGTCGAGTACGCAGATCAGGTCGGGCGACATGGCGATGGCCTCGCCGTCGCGGTGCGCCACGATCCATTCGTTCTGGAAATTGATGGTCATCGCCGAGCCGCGCCAGTCGTCCAGCCCGTCGAACCGCACGACACCGCGCAAGAAGCCTTCGGTCGCGCGGCGTTCGACCTCGATCACCTTGCCTTTGTACAAAAGCTTGCCCGGCTCGACCGCCAGGATGGCGGCGACGGGATCGTCGTGCCGGCGCTGGGCTTCGCGCACGGCATGGCCGATCGCCATCGCCTTGGTGGTCGTGCCATGGATGGCCCACTGCTTGACCTCCGCGCCAGTGCGCGGCGGCTGGCAGGTGGCGGCGACCGAGCCGTATTCGACGCAGATCTTGCGCGCCACCCGCTCGGTCCATTTCCAGGTCGGGACCTTGTCGACGATCGATTCGAGGCCGCGCACGTCGACCGCCGTCAGCGGATACGGTCTTAGGCCGCCCACGGCCACGGACGTCATCTGCGCCTCAGGGTACGCGCGGCCCATCGTATCGGAATCGATCACCGGCCGCTTGAGATGGGCCGCGGCCATCAGCGAGCGCACGCCATTGGCGCCGCCGATCTCCATGCTCATGAGGCCGGCGAAGCGATAGCCCGTGTGCTCCTCCATCAGCGCGACGGCGCGGGCCAGGGTGCGGCTATCGGTCAGCCGCTCCTGGCCGACCAGCGGCGCGCCCATGTTGGCGACGACGCCCACCCAATCGTCGTCGGCAAGGTCGGACGCATCCATGAGCTGGACGCGATAGCCTTCACGATAGAGCGCACGCATGTTCAAGAGCGGCAGGTAGGGATTGCCGCCGCCGCCGGTCCCCAGGATCCAGGCACCGACAGCCAGCGATTCGATGTCGTCGGCGGTGATATCGCGCCGGCTCACGGAAACATCCTCACGCAAACACGCTCTTGAAGTCGATGTCGTAGCCGAAGGCGCGCGGGCCGACATGTCGGAGGCCCTTCTCCGACAGGAACACCGGCGGCGGCGGCAGGGCGATCACCGTGACCCGCTGGCCGTAGCGGATGGTTTCGGTGCCGACCGCCTCGCCCGACACCGAATCGAGCACGCAGATCAGGTCGGGCGACATGGCGATCGGCTTCTTGTCGAGCCAGGCGACGATCCATTCGTTCTGGAAGTTGAGCTCCAGGCTCGCGCCCTTGTACTCGTCGGTGCCGTCGAAGCGCGTGCGGCCGCGCAAGAAGCCTTCGGTGGCGCGCCGTTCGACGTCGACCACCTTGCCCCTGTAGAGGACCTTGCCCGGTTCGACCGAGAGGACGGCCGCGATCGGATCCTCGTGCTTGCGCTGGGCCTCGCGCACGGCATGGCCGATGGCGATGGCCTTGGTGGTGGTGCCGTGGATGCCCCACTTCTTCACTTCAGCGCCGGTGCGCGGCGCCTTGCAGGTCGAGGCGATCGAGCCGTACTCGACGCAGATCTTGCGGCTGACCCTTTCCATCCATTTCCAGGTCGGCACCTTCTCCACCACCGATTCGAGCCCGCGCACATCGACGGTGGTGAGCGGACAGGGCGCCAGATCGGCGACCGCGACCGAGGTCATCTGCGCCTCGGGGTAGGCGCGGCCCATCATGTCGGAATCGATCACCGGACGCTTCAAGTGCGCCGCCGCCATCAATGGCTGGATCGAGTTCCCACCGCCGATCTCGAGCGACATGATCCCGCGGAACTTGTAGCCGGTGTGGCGCTCCATCAGCTCGACCGCACGGGCGATGGTGCGGCTGTCGGTCAGCCGCTCCTGCCCGACCAGCGGCGCGCCCATGTTGGAGACTGCGGCCACCCAATCATCGTCCACAAGGTCGCCCGACGGCATGAGCTGCACGCGATGGCCCTCCTTGTAGAGGGCCCGCATGTTCAGCAGGCCGAGATAAGGGCTGCCGCCGCCGCCGGTGCCCAAGACCCAGGCGCCGACGGCGAGCGATTCGATGTCATCCAATGTGATGTCGCGTAGCGGCATTGCGTTGCCAATTCTCCCAACGGCTTCTATGTAGCCGCCTGCTTCTTTGCTGACAAAGGACCAGTAACCCGGGAGAAACCGAGCAATGTCCGAGCCAACCAAACTCGTCGCCTTTTGCGGCAGCCTGCGCAAGGCGTCGTTCAACCGCATGGCGCTCAACGCCTTCGTCGAGCGCCTGCCGGCCGGCAGCTCGGCGCAAATCATCGAAATCGACTGGCCGCTCTACAATGCCGACATCCAGGCCCAGGGCTTTCCCGTCAAGGTGCAGGCCGCGCAGAAAGCCATGATCGAGGCTGACGGGCTCGTGCTGGTCACTCCTGAATACAATTACGGGCCCTCGGGCGTGCTGAAGAACGCCATCGACTGGCTATCGCGCACGACTCCGCAGCCCTTCGCCAGCAAGCCGATCGCCATGTTTGGCGCCTCGGGCGGCGTTCTCGGAACCGCGCGCGCGCAATATCAGCTGCGCCAAATCATGGTGTTCCTCGACGGACGGCCGGTAAACAAGCCGGAGGTCATGATCGGGCAGGCGCAGACCCGCTTCGCCGACGGCAAGCTGACCGACGAGGCGACGGGCAAGCTGCTCGCCGAACTCGGCGCCTCGCTGGTTCTCGCCGTGCGCCATGCGCGGGCGGTGAAGGAACACGTGAAGTAGCGCCCTACTGCGGTCGCAGGCTGAGGATGTAGGCGACCAGATCGTCCTGGTCGCGCGCGCCGAGCTGGAAATCCGGCATGCGGCTGTGGGTTGCCGTCATGGCGCCCTTGAGCATGGCTGCAGTCGTCTCCTTGCGGGCGGCGAGCGCGGGAAAGGTCGGCAGGCCGTCCGACCGGCCGGTCGTCGCTGCGCGGCTCACGACATGGCAGTTGGCGCACCAGCGTTCGGCCAGTGCCTGGCCGCGCAGCACGTCCTGTGCCGCGGCCAGACCGGGCAGAAGCGTCAGGGCGACGCCGAACAGGACGTATCGGATCGAGCTCACCATATGCAGACCCCGCGTTGCGTTGCGACCATGTGGTTGATGACGGATCTCACCCCCGGAACGCTTGCCGCCAGCGCCCCACAGGCTTCGCATTGCGCGGCGGTGTCGGCGTGCCCCCAGATCTCGACGTTCCTGTCCTGCACTAGGACGTTTCGCACCAGCCTCTGCGACCAGGTCTCGCCATCGAGCTCGCGCAGGACCTTCTGCCGCAACGCGGCATCGTCGGCTCGTGCCGCCGTCGATGCCGACAGCGAGATCAGGGCCTGCAGCAGATTGGCGCGGCTTACGATGCCAATCACCTTGCCGTCACGGACAACCGGAAGACGCTTGATGTCGAATTCCTCCATCCGCGACGCCACGACCGAAAGGTCCGTCTGATCCTCCGCAATCACGACCGGGTGGCTCATGACGTCAGCAACCGTTCGCCCATGCGCCTTCAGATGGTCGCGCGCCAGCGTG
>JABCYT010000078.1 GCA_013290035.1 Alphaproteobacteria bacterium | reverse complement strand
CGGTTAGTCTAGGTTCGAATCCTCTTCCTCAACATCTTCTGAGAAGAGGCAGCGGCGCGGCGGCGCACGTTCAGGCGCCGAAGCGCGCGAACATCTCCAGCCCCCGCCGGCCGGCGGGGCTCACGGTATAGATGCCGCGTTCAACCCTCTCGAACCAGCCGTAGACATCCTGCTGCAGGATGGTGGCCGCGCGCGGCGCGGCGGCCGCCAAGCGCAAGGCCGCAAGCTTCATTGGCCCGTTGCTCGCCAAAAGCTCGGCGCAGCGCAGCGCCTCCTGCCGGTAGGCCGTCATCATCGGCACCTTGGTCGAGGAGCCGCCGCGGTTGGGATCGCCGACGCGGCGCGCATGCTCGCCCAGCAGACGGCCCGCCTTGCGCTTGTCGAGCCGCGGCCGGTAGGGCACGGGATCGAGCACGATGTCGGCGCGCTTGGCCGCCACGACCATCAGGCCAAGCCCCAGCCGACGGCAAAGTTTTTTGACGTTCTTCATGCGCTTGGGCCACTGGCCGATCGCGAGATAGACGCGATCGCTGATCGCGAGGCGATCGACGCCCTGCAGGACCAGCCCCAGACCGAAGACGCGCTTCAGTTCGACGATCAGCGGCGGCTCGCCGGCGCGCACGGCGACGACATCGCAGCCGCGCACCTCGCCCTTGACGACATATCCCTGTCCCTCGAGCAGCGCCTTGACCGGCGCATAAAGGTCGCTCTCCAACGGCATGGCGGCGCACCGTATCATGCTAATAAGACCGCAACGGGGGATAACGGGATGACGGAAGCGGCGCTTGGGTAAAAGTGAATTTCTTTCGGCTGCCGTGGCCCGCCGGATCGCGCTCGCCGCACAAGGCTTCGGCACAGCGCGTCCGGAGGGCGCCACCAACGCCGGTCACGTCAAACGCGCGATCGATCGGCTGGGCCTGCTGCAGATCGATTCGGTCAATGTCCTGGCGCGTGCCCACTACCTGCCGCTGTTTTCGCGGCTGGGGAACTACGACAGCGACCATCTCGATCGCCTGGCCTGGGGCCGCAAGAGCCAGCGCGGACTGTTCGAGTTCTGGGCGCACGAGGCGTCGCTGCTGCCGCTCAACGCGCATCCCCTGTTTCGCTGGAGCATGGAGCGTGCCCGCGCGAACCAGGGCAACGGCAAGGGCAAGCTGCATGTCTTCCGTCTCGAGAAGGCAAAGTATATCGACGGGGTGCTGCGCGAGATCGCCGACCGCGGTCCGCTGGCGGCGTCCGAACTGTCCAACGGCGGCGAGCGCCGCGGCGCCTGGTGGGGCTGGAACGACGGCAAGCTCGCGGTCGAATGGCTGTTCTCCGCCGGCCTGGTCACCACGGCGACGCGACGCGGCACTTTCGAGCGGGTCTACGATCTCACCGAGCGCGTGCTGCCGCCGTCCGTACAGGCCTTGCCGACGCCACCGGCCGAGGAAGCCCAGCGCGAGCTGTTGCGCCTGTCGGCTCGCGCGCTGGGCGTCGCCACGGAATTCGACCTGCGCGATTATTTTCGCCTGGGCGTCGCCGATACCAAGGCGCGGCTCGCCGAACTCGTCGAGGCGGGCGACCTGCTGCCGCTCATGGTCGAGGGGTGGAACAAGCCCGCCTATCTCGACCCTGCCGCGCGCCAGCCGCGCAAGGTCGAGGCCCGTGCGCTCCTGGCGCCGTTCGATCCCCTCATCTGGGAACGCGACCGTACTCATCGCATCTTCGACTTTTTCTATCGCATCGAGATCTATACGCCGCTGGCAAAGCGCAAGCATGGCTACTACGTGTTGCCCTTCCTGCTGGGCGACAAGCTCGTAGCCAGGGTTGACCTCAAGGCCGATCGCGCCAATTCCAGGCTGCTCGTTCAGGCCGCCCACCTCGAACCTGGGCACGACGCCGACAGAGTGGCCGGTCCGCTACGCGAAGAGCTGCGGCTGATGGCCGACTGGTTGGGCCTGGAAAGCGTTTCGCTGCCGCGCGCCGGAGCGCTGGCGAAACGCATGGGCAGGATGCGATAAAGCGCATCACGCGATATTCGAAGGAAGTCCGATGAACGACCTGGTCCTCAAAGGCGGCAGAGTCGTCGATCCCGCGCAGGGTCTCGACAAGGTGACGGATATCGCTTTCGCCAATGGCAAGATCGCGGCCATCGGCGGCAATCTTTCGGGCCACGACGTGCGCGACGTCGAAGGCAAGATCGTCTCGCCTGGCCTCATCGACCTGCACACCCACGTCTATTGGGGCGGCACGTCGCTCGGCGTCGAGGCCGAGCTCTTGGCCCGCAGCGGCGGCGTCACCACCTTCGTCGATGCCGGCAGCGCGGGCCCGGGCAACTTCCACGGCTTTCGCAAGCACGTGATCGAGCCCTCGCCGGTCCGCATCCTGCCCTACCTCAACGTCGCCTTCCCCGGCATCTTCGCCTTCTCCAAGACCGTGATGGTGGGTGAGAATGCCGACATGCGCCTGATCGACGCGCGCGAGGCGGTGCGGGTGGCTCGCCAGCACAAGGACCTGGTGCTCGGCATCAAGGTCAGGGTCGGCCGTTCGGCCAGCGGCGATTCGGGCGTCAAGCCGCTCGACATCGCCCTCGACGTCGCCGACGAGGTCGGTCTGCCGGTGATGGCCCATCTCGACGCCCCGCCGCCGTCGCGCCGCGAGGTCGTCGATCGTTTGCGGCCGGGCGACATCCTCACCCACTGTTTTCGCCCCTTCCCCAACGCGCCGGTGCGGCCCGACGGCAAGGTGCGCGAGGAGATCCTGGCGGCCCGGGCGCGCGGCGTGATCTTCGACATCGGCCATGGCGGCGGCTCATTCGGCTTCGGCACGACACGCGGCATGCTGGCGGCCGGGTTCCTGCCCGACGTCATCTCCTCCGACGTGCACGTGATTTCGATCGAGGGGCCGGCCTTCGACCTGCTCACCACCATGTCCAAGTTCCTCTGCCTGGGAGTCGAGCTGCCGACGGTGATCAAGCTCGCGACGACCAACGCGGCGGCCGCCCTGAAGCGGCCCGACCTCGGCACCCTGAAGGTGGGCGGCGTCGGCGAGGCCACGGTGATCGAGCAGGCCAGCGGCACGTACGACTATGCCGATTCGATCGGCGAGCGCATGATGGGCGACAAGCGGCTGCTCTCGGCCGGCGTCGTGCTGGCGGGCCGCTGGTGGCATCCCACATGACGGACAAACCCCAAGACCAACCCAAGGAGCCGAGCTCTCCCGCCTGCCTCGCCCAAGCGGCCGACGACGCCTACATGGGTTTCGCGACCAAAGCGGAGATTGCAGCCTTCCTGAAAGCGCTAGCGGAGGCCGAAAATGCCGGCCGGCCCCATGCCGAACTGCTGCGCGAGATGCTGCCCAAGGTGCGGGACGACGTTCTCCATCGCGAGCTTCTCGCCAAGCTTGAAGCACAAGAGTCCATCGAATCAGGCACTTAGCTTCTGGAAAAGATTCTTGGCCGCCGTCGGCAACTTTTCTTGGCCGGTGTCGTTGAAGAGACATTGGTCGAGTACCGGTATCGCCCTGCCCCCGCTCAGCGATGCCACTCTCCCCACTCGACCTATAGCCCGTCCCCGGGGAAACCTGGGGGCGGGCTGCCTGCTTCAGGGAGCAGCTTCCAGATAGGTTACCGCAAACAGGCGCGCCGGATCGGTCCAGGTGCGGTCGATGGAGAAGCCGCCGCTGCGCGCCAGAGCTGAGATGCCGGCATCGTCGTACTTGTAGGAATACTCGGTATGGACCCGCTCGCCTTGCGCAAAGGCGAAGCTGCGGCCGGCGACGGTCACGGTCTGCGGATGCAGGCTCTTGAAGTAGATCTCGATGCGGCCTTCGGCGGCGTTGTAGAAGGCCTCATGGGCGAAGCCCGAAAGGTCGAAATTGGCCTCGAGCTCGCGGTTCATGCGGCGCAGCAGATTGAGCGTGAACTCGGCGGTGACGCCCGCCGAGTCGTTGTAGGCGTCGTGAAGACGGCGTGGATCCTTCTTGAGATCGACCCCCATCACCAGCGCGCCGGTCGGTCCCAGGAGCAAACGGGCGCGGCGCAGGAAAGCAGTGGCCTCGGCAGGCTCGAGATTGCCGATGGTCGAGCCCGGGAAGAAGCCGAGCCGCGGCGCGCCGTTCACCTCGGCCGGCAGCTCGGTGAGCGCCATGTAGTCGGCGCAAACCGGCTGGACATTCAGGCCCGGATAATCCCGGCGCAGTCGTGCCGCCGTGGCATCGAGATGCTGGCGGGAGATGTCGATCGGCACATAGGCCGAGAGATCGCGCAGCCCCTCGAGCAGCAGGCGAGACTTCACGCTCGAGCCGCTACCGAACTCGACCAGCGCGCAGCCAGGGCCGGCCAATACGGCAAGCTCGGCAACGCATTGGCGCAGAATGCCGGTCTCCGTGCGCGTCAGATAATATTCGGGCAATTCGCAGATCTGGTCGAACAGCGCCGAGCCGCGCGCGTCGTAGAGGAATTTGGCGGGAATGGCGCGCGGCGTGCGCGCGAGCCCCGTCAGCACCGCCTGCCTGAATTCCGCGCGATCGTCAGCCTCGGAGCGTTCGAGGACAAGAGCCGGGCCGTTCATCGCAGATCCTCCGCCAAACGAAGTCCACCGAACATCCAGCGCGCGTCCGGCGGAAAGAAGTTCCGATAGGTCGTGCGCGCATGGCCGGCCGGGGTCGCCGCGCAGCCGCCGCGCAGCACCATCTGGTTGGCCATGAACTTGCCGTTGTATTCGCCGATCGCGCCCGCCGGCTCGCGATAGCCGGGATAGGCGACGTAAGGAGAGGCGGTCCATTCCCAGACCTGGCCGATCCCCTCCACCGCACCCGCCGCCGTCTCCCATTCCTGCTCGCGCGGCAGGCGCTTGCCCGACCACTTGGCGAAGGCCGCGGCCTCATAGGCGCTGACGTGGCACACCGGCTGGACCGGATCGACCGGCTTGAGGCCGGAGAGCGTGAAGACCTGCCAGCTCTCGCCATCCCTCTCCCAATAAAGCGGCGCCTGCCAGTCGCGCTGGCCGACGCAGTCCCAACCCGCCGACAGCCAGAACTCCGGCCGCCGGTAGCCGCCGTCTGCCATGAAAGCGAGATATTCGCCGCAACTCACGGGCCGCGTCGCGAGCGCGAATGGCTCCAGCCAGACGCGATGCCGAGGGCCTTCATTGTCGAAGGCGAAGCCCGTGCCGTCGTGGCCGATCTCTAGAAGTCCGCCTTCGAACTCGCGCCAGGCAAGCGGCCAAGCGTCGCCCTTCGGCGCAACAGCCGTTTCGTAAGCGGGCTTGAGCGGGTTCTGGGCCAGCAGGTGCTTGGCGTCCATCAACAAAAGTTCCTGGTGCTGCTGCTCATGGTGAAGCCCGAGTTCGACAAGCTGATCGATCTGGTTGTCACTTTTTGTCAGCAGTGAAGCCATCGCGCCGGAGACGTGGCGGCGATAGGCCAGAATCTCCTCGACGCCAGGGCGGGTGATCATGCCGCGCTGCGGCCGCGGGTGCCGGGGACCAACCGCCTCGTAGTAGGAGTTGAAAAGATATTCATAAGCCGGGTCGAACACCCGGTAGTCCGGCGCGTATGGCCGCAGCAGGAACGTCTCGAAGAACCAGGTCGTGTGCGCGAGATGCCATTTGGTCGGACTGGCGTCGGGCATCGATTGGACGGTTTGGTCTTCTGCCGACAGTGGTGCGGCCAAGTGCTCTGTCACGTTGCGGACAGACAAGAAGTGCTCGGCGCTGCTGGAGCCTTGCGCCGGCACGGGACGCGTTATCAGGTTGGACACGACACCTCCGCACCGGTCGCAACGGCGGGCGACAATAGGCGGTTGCAATGCTCAGGTCGCCCACTCACTGTGCACAGCCTTCTCTCGTCGACCCGAGGACGCAAGTGCCGATTTGTGAGATCGACCCGTGGCGCACTCAATATTTCGAGAATGCCGCCTGCCCTGCAGACGTTTTCATTCCCACTGAGGACAGCGACGGCTGGCTCTGGAACCCCGCGCATCGCTGGATTTATGACAAACTCGCCGTTGCCGTGAGCCAGGGCCTCAATGCTGCACCGCACGGCATCGCTCCGCAGAATTATCCGGTGTTCTCCAAGCCGATCTACAACCTAAAGGGCATGGGCGTCGGCAGCCGCCCGCTGGCGTCGGCCGACGACTACGCCGTCGCCTACCAGCCCGGTCATATGTGGTCGACCTTGCTCGAAGGCAAGCACATCAGCAGCGATGTTGCCCTGATAGATGGCGTGCCGGTGTGGTGGCGCCATGCCGGCGGGATCGCCAGCGGCGGCGGAACGTTCGACTGCTGGGAGGTCCGCGCCGAAGCGGAGCCCGCCGTCGAGGAATGGTGCGGCGCCTGGTGCCGGCGCCATCTCGCGGGCTACACCGGCATGATGAATCTCGAAACCATCGATGGCCGCATCATCGAAGCCCATTTGCGCTTCGCCGACCAGTGGCCGGATCTCTATGGTGCGGGCTGGGTCGAGGCCCTGGTCGGCCTCTATGCAAAAGGCGAGTGGCGCTTCGACGATTCCAAGCGACGCACCGGCTACAGCGTCGTGCTGTTCGCCCCGCACGGGCGGCGCTATCGCCATCCACCGGCGGAGCTGCAGCATAAAGCCGCCAGCCTGCCCGGCGTTTCGAGCCTGCAGATCACCTTTCACGAAAACGTGCCGCCCGACCGACATGCCATGCCGCCGGGTGGCTTTCGTGTGGCCATCGTCAATTGCTGGGACCGCGCGGCCGGCGACGCCGCGCGCGAGATGCTGCGCGCCTATTTCGAAACGGCCGGCGCGTCCAGCTAGAGGTTTCGCCTCAGGAAGCCTGCGAACAGGCTGACGATGAACAGCACCAGGGCAATGACGAATAGTATTTGCGCCATGCCTGTCGCCGTAGAGGCGATCCCGCCGAAGCCGAACACTGCGGCCACCAGCGCGATCACGAGGAACATCAGCGCCCAATACAACATTTCTTAACTCCTTTGAGCTTCGACGCGTTAACGCCGCCGGGACAGGCCGGTTCCGGAGAGCGGCCGGGCAACCCGGGCCTCGATGGGGCGTTCCCTTCACGTCCCTGAGAACAAGGCAAATGGAGGCCCCATGGAACGCGAACTCACGCCTGTCGAGGCGCGCAGCGGCGTCGTCAGTGGTCGCGTCCTCACGGTCCTGGCCCTGTCGTCCGTCGGTGCGGTTGTGGCGCTGGCTTGGCTGTTCCTGTTCCCCAAATAGGTTCGCCGCGCCCGGCAGGCTAGAATGGGGCCGATGAAGACCTGGCTCGTCGGCTACCTTGCGACGCTCATAACCCTGGCAATCCTCGATGCCGCATGGCTCGGGCTCGTGAGCCGCGAGTTCTACAAGGCGCGGTTGGGCCAGCTCCTGCTCGAGCAGCCCCACTGGTATGCGGCAATTCTATTCTACCTCATCCACGCTCTGGGAATCGTCGTGTTCGCCGTGCCGTTGGCCGCGTCATGGATTTCGGCGGCGCTGTTCGGCGCGTTGTTCGGCTTTTGCGTCTACGCCGCCTATGACTTGACGAACCTCGCGACGCTGCGCGGCTGGCCGTTGACGGTGAGCCTCGTCGATCTCGCCTGGGGCGCCGTCGTGACGGCTACCGCCGCGGCCGCGGCCTTCCTGGCGATGCGCGCAACGTGAGGGATCACGGCGCGTCGTTGTACTCCGGATGCCGTCGCACGAAGGCCGCCACGAAGCTGCAGGCCGGCACGATCTTGAAGCCGCGTTTGCGGGTATCGTCGAGCGCGGCACGCACCAGGCGCGCGCCGATGCCCTTGCCCTCGTCGGCCGCCGGCACCTCGGTGTGCGTGAAGATCGCGCGATCACCCTGCTCGCGATAGACGGCCACGGCGAGACCATGCTCGGTGTCGAGCTCGTAGCGGCTCTCCGCTGCGTTGTGTCTCACCGTCATGTCCGGTCGACCTCCCAGAACATGGGATAGTCGGATTGGATCAACCCTTTGAGGTCGCTGCGGTAGCCGGCCGGAATGGTGAACTGGCCCCACATCAGGGACGGCACCAGTTCGTAGGCGATGACCTGGACCTCCGCCGCGATCTTCTTGCGCTCGTCGAGCGAGGCAGCGCGCGCGAAGGCCTTCAAAAGCTCCGGAATTCGGTTGTCGCACGACCAGCCTGGAAAGTCGTTGCAGGTCGCCGCGACATAGAAATGCGTCAGCGGCGAGTACATGTCGGTGCCGTTGGAGTAGACCGGGAACATCGACCAGCCGTCCTTCTTGGCACGCCGCGCCAGCACGGTCGGCCAGTCGCGCGGCTGCGCTTCGACGGTGAAACCTGCGTCTCGCATGTTCTGGGCGAGCACGCGCGATGCCGTCTGGCTGATCGAACCCGCGACTTCGAGGATGATCACCGGCTCGCCCTTGTACCCCGCGGCCTTGAGCTCCGCTTTCGCCGCGGCGAGATCGACCTTGGCTGCGCCGGCGCCGGCGTCGGTGGTGAGCGGCGTGCCACACATCCAGAACGATGGGCATGACTTGCTGCGGTACTGCTCGGGCACGCCGATCGCCGTCAGGGTCGCGTCCTGGTCGACCAGCTTCCACATCACCTTGCGTACCGCGGGATTGTCGAATGGCGGGAAGGCATGGTTCAGGCGGAAGTTGCCCTGGAACTGGTGGATGCCGCCCAGCCCCATCAATTTGACGCCGTTGTCCTTCTCGAGCAGCGGCAGCATGTCGAAGGGCAGGTACTGCATGTAATCGATCTCGCCCGCCATCAGGGCGTTGGCGCCGGTCGACTGGTCGGGCATGACGCGCAAGGTGAGCTGGTCGATCTTGACGTTCTTGCCACCGGCGAGGAAATCGGGCGCTTCCTTGCGCGGCACGTAGGCCGGATTGCGCTCCAGCACCATGGCGCTGCCTGGCCGCCACTGGTCCTTCAGGAAACGGAACGGGCCGGAACCGACCGGATCGCCGATGCGCTGGTCGGCCGGCGTTGCGGCCAGCCTGACCGGCATCATCACCGGCAAGGGCGCATTGGGCTTGCCGAGGACCTCGAGCAGCAGCGGGAAGGGCTGCTTCAGCACGAGCCTGAAGGTCTTGGCGTCGGCGGCGTCGAGCGAGGCGGTGTCGGCCATCAGCATCTTGCCCAGCGGGTCACGCACCGCCCAGCGCTTGAGGGAGGCCGCGCAATCCTCCGCGGTGACCGGATTGCCGTCATGCCACTTGAGGCCATCGCGCAGCACGAACGCCCAGGTGAGCTTGTCGGGGCTGCTGTCGTAGCTCTCGACCATCTGCGGTTTGATCTCACCGCGCTCGTTCATGGCGAACAGCATGTCGAAGACGTGCAGGCCAAAGGTGCGCGTGATGGTCGCCGTGATGGCGTGCGGATCGAGGATGGTGACCTCCGATTCCAGCACCACCGTCACCGCCTTCGTCGCCGCGCGCGCCCCGCGCGGCCGCATCAGCGAGGCGGCTCCCAGCCCCGCGCCACCGGCCAACATCGTCCTACGCCCCAAACCGTTACGCATACCTCACCCCTTGCTCAGAGGCGGGCAGCGTAACCGCGATCGGGCGCAAAGAGAAACGGGCCGGTCCGCCTGCCTATCGACAGGAGGGCCGGCCCGAATAGCGCGGCTGCGTTCAAAGCGTCGCGGACGCTACATGTCGCGCGAGTGCTTCTGCTCCCAAGCGCTGACCTGGGCTTCGGCCTGGTCGTGGGAGATGCCGTAGCGGGTCTGGATCTTGCCGACGAGCTGGTCGCG
>JABCYT010000077.1 GCA_013290035.1 Alphaproteobacteria bacterium | reverse complement strand
TGCCGCCCGCCGGATAGGGACGGCTGATGACATCCTGCGGCTCGCTCGCGTGATGACCGGTCGTGCGGCAAACCCGCCACAGGAATTCAGTCAGCGCGGCGAGCGAAATCGCCTCGCCGGCGAAGCGCCGGATCGAGCGCCGCCGCGTCTGGACGGCGTCCAGGGAATCGCTGCGCTGGCGAATGCGCGCCGGATCGACGGGCGCCAGCGCGATACGCTCGCCTGGCATGGCTGGCTTGATGGCCGGCGCCGACGGAAACTCGCCCTCGAAACGATAGGTGCCGCCGATCGGCGCGGCGTCGCGATTGTTGCGGCCGGCTTCGTGCGCCAGCAGATCGTGAAATTCCCAGCAGCGCCTGGCCTCGCTTTCGCTCGGCTGGGCGAGGTCGAGGAAGCCCGTCCGCCACAGCGCCTCGGCAAGGCTTGCCGGCGTCGCCGGCCGCGGCTCGGCCAGGAGTTCGGACAATGCAGCCAGGCCACGCGGACCCAGCAGCACGCGCGCGCGAACAAGGCCTGAATCGAGCGCAACTCCTGAATCATCTCGCCGCAGGTAGGCGAAGCGGCAGAGATGGAGATCTCCTGCCGGGAGCGGATCGGGCCGCGGCCGCCAGCGGTTCGCCTGGGACTCGACGCGCGCGAGCTCGCCCGCATCGTCGGCAATGGTCCAGGCGAGCAGGCGCCCGCGTGTGAAGCGCTCGATGTAATAGTCGAACGCCGCCTCCGCGTCGGCGTTCTCGCGCCCGGCCGCCGCGATCGCCACCAGGCGGGCCAGCGCGGCCCCCGACCCCGTCAAGGCCATGACGGCATCGGCGAGCGACGCCGTCTTGGGCGTGAAGCTGAGCGGCCGCCAGTTGGCGATGTTCAAGGTGATGCGGTCGCCCTTGCGCTCGACCGATGTCACGTCGGCATTGAAGCGGTAGTCGAGGCGGACGCTATCCTCCATCGCGCGGCTCACATGAAGAACGGAATGGGGTTCAACTGCTCTTGCGTCAGCGGTTGCGGCAGCCAACCCATCTCGACCGGCGCCGTGTAGAGCCGGCCTTCGCGAAAGCGGGCCCAGAAGTGGCGCAGGCCCGGCACCACCACCCGCGCCGCGGCGAAGTCGATGCCGGGGCGGGAATGGTCGAGCACGATCATGTCGTATCCCCGGTCCGAAACGGCCCGCACACCGAGCTCGACGGCTTGCCGGAGGTCTTCGACGCGCGGCGTGGCATAGGCATCGATGCCGATCGTGCCCGACGGCACGCAGTAGGCCTCCGTCTCGAGACTCTTGTTCAGGATCCAGTCGATCATCGCCGCCTCGTCGCCCGTCGCCTTGCGGGCCTTGTCTTCGCCCAGAGCGTCCAAGGACGTTTCGAGCGCCAGCATCTGGTTGAGTTCCGACAAAGCGCGATTGACCGCAATGGCACCGTCCAGGTGCGCGCCGAGGCCAAGGGCGATCGACTTGCCGGTTTCCAACTGCCAGGACAGCGCGATCGCCACCGGAATGCCGAGATCGGTCGTGAGATCGAGGACATGCAACCCACGCCGCTTGGCACTGCACAAGGCCTGGATGCGGCGCAGGAAAGGGCTGTCGAACGACCGCAGATCGAAGGCCGGCCGGCGCACGCGGCTGTACCACCAAAGCGCGCAGGCATCGCGTTCGACCAGCTCCAGCAGGCCCTGGAGGATGGCTTCCTCGAGCGTGCTGCCCGACGCGCAACCGTTGGAATCGGCGATACAAAAGGTGTTCTCGCCTTCCCGTTCGGCCAGGGCGTCAGCGTAGTTGAAGTAGCAGTAGCGCGTCGGCAGCCAGCGGCTCTCGCCATGGGTCAGGGACCACGCCGGCGTCCAGTCGATCGCGCGACTGTCTTCGAACCGTTCCGCCACCCAGTTGAAGCCATGGTGACGCGCGTTCCAGGCCCCGCGATTGTCGTACTGGCGTTCGCTGAAGTTCAGGCAGGTGGCAGGATGCGGCGCCCGTTCGGCGACCTCCGCCCAGCGCGCCCGGCGGCGCGGCTCGTGACCGGTATAGCCGCACAGATAGCGTTCCATCGCCTCGGCGAGGCAGCTCACACGCGCCTGGGCTTCGCTCATCCCCTTGCCGGCGGCGCCGCCCGGCTGCCCGAGAAGGCGATTGTGCCGCGGGTCGGCCTGCATGGGCTTGGCCTGCCGCGCCCGGAAGACCGGCAAGCCGTCGCCCGGCGAGCAGTCGTCGAGGTCGGCAATGATCCCGGTCAGCGGGCTCACATAGCGCTCCAGGCCGCGCATCACCTCGGCCGTCGGGACTGAGCGCCAGCCGCCGTCGACCTGCGGCAGGACTGGCCTCGACGCCAGGACGAGCGGCTGGCTGGCGCGCTCGAGACTCTCCTGCTCGTCGCGCGCCGGCCCGCAAACCGGACAGTTCGAATCGAGCCTGACGAAATGCTCGCGGCACGTGCGGGTCTTGAGATCGAAAGCGATGATGCTGCGGCTTAGACTTGAAAGCCCCTTTCCCGCCGCGGCGCGCGCCAGTTCGAAGGCGGCAAAGTTCACCGCCAGGCTGCGTGTCGCCGGGCTGCTGCCGCGCGCCGGCCGCGCCGCGACCGTGCCGCCGGCCAGGACCGTGTCGCCGGGCCTGTTCTCGACCATGGGGCGCGCCAGGCAGGCCCAGCACGGCGCCGCGCCGGCATGAAACACCGGGCCAACCAGGGGCATGCTGCCGCCTGATTTGAACAACGCCCAATCGCGACCCTCCCGCCGCATCTGCCGGTTGAGGGCTTCGAGGTCGCCATGCAGATAATCTTCGACCGAGACGACGACCAGATCGGCATCGGCCGCGGCCACGACCCGCAGCCCGGCACCGCTGGCCGCGGCGCTCAGCGCCTGTGCGGTCTCGGCAGCGGCACCGTTATTGGGCACAGACATCACGGCAACGGATGTGCGCTCAAGCTTTGCCTCGGCCTCGGTCGGGGCGAGACCAAGCTCGACCCACAGCGCCTGGCGTTCGCGCGGCGCCTTGCCGTCGAGCTGGGTGATGTATCCCTTGTCGAACATGTCGGCGAGGATGGTGCGCAGGCGTGCGCCCTCGAAGCGGCCTTCGAAGGCCTCGAGGACGGCCTGCCCCGTCCGGCTGCCATCGAGGAAAGGAAGCAGGGCGACATAGAGCTTGCCGGTCAGCCGGAAGCTGCGCTGCTCGGAGAGCAGCAGCACCTGACGCTCGTCGAGGGCATAGGAAGAGAATTGCGGCGCGATGCCGATCGGCTGGTCGAAGTCCATGTCCGCCATTGCCAAGGGGATTCCTTGCCGCAAGACTGGACCACCGCGCGTGTTTTGAATACGCGCTCCGCATCATTTTTTGCTTCCGGCGTGGACCTTGAATACCTTCGATACATTCGCCCAGCGCTACCTGCGCGAGTGGGACAAGCGGGCAACGGTCCGAACGCAGCAACGCTGGCGCCTGCCTGCGGAAATCGACGTCGGGCGCCTGTTCCCCCTCGACTTCCAGCCGATCGCCAGGCACGCGGCCGTGGTCGCCCTGGGCGAGAAAGCCGTGCACGAGGTGCTGGTGCGCACGCTTTACAAGTTCCAGGGCGAGGTGGCGCACCTCGAAATGGCGATCGTCGGCGATCTTTGCGGCAAGCTCGCCGGCGGCGCGTTCAGTTTTCCGCTGCCGGCCTCGGTGCGGCAGGTGGCGCGGACCATCGGTGTCGACGAGTTCTATCATTCCTACCTCGCGCGCGAATTCATCGCCGACCTCAGCCAGCGCACCGGCATCGATCCGGGACCGCTGCCGGGATGGACCTATCCGCTGGCAACCGCGCTCACCGCTTTGCGTCGCGACGCCGACCCGGCGATCCTCGGTGACGCCGAGATCATGGTGCTCTGCTTCGCCGAGAACTTCGTGACCGAGGAGCTGTTCGGCCTGGTGAAGAACACGCCGAAGGATACGGCCTTTCATGTCGCACTGCGCGAGCACCTGGTCGACGAAGGGCGGCACCAGATCTTCTTCCAAATGCTGATGCGCCATATCTGGCAGGAAATCGACGAGTCGACCCGTCTGGCGCTGGGCCGGCTGCTACCGGGCTTCCTGGACGCCTTCATCCTCGAAAGGGAATCGGGGCGGGCGTTCGACCTCGGCATCCTAGGTCTGCTCGGCTTCGACCGGATACGGAGTCTTGAGATCGCCCGCGAGTCCTACGTCGCTGCATATGGCGGGCAGCAACCTCGCAAGAGCGCGCTGTTCGCGATCAAGAGACTGTTCAATCTGGTGAGGGTCGCGCGCATCGACGCTCATGGACCGACCCGCGAGGCATTGGTCCGGTCGGGCTGGATCGACGATCAAACGCCGGTCGCCCGGGACAGCGGAGGCTAGCCGCCACCGACACGCGTAAGGCTCACGAAAGCTTTACTCAAGCGGCATTCGGTAGCAACGGGCGGACGGTCGAAAGCCACCGTGCGGACGCATTTGCACGCCATCTATGTGGCCCCCCAACCCGGTCCTCGCGGCCGGGCGCCTGCTTCGTCTTTCTACAGAAAAATTGGACGGAGACACCCTTGTCCAGCACCAAAGCCGCTAACCGGAAGAAAACCATGACCATCAGTGAAAGTGCACTGCTGGCCGTCGCCCGCATCGTCGGAAATCAGCAGGACATCCTGCAAAAGTGGCTCCGTCGCAGGGATGCGCGGCATCAACATCGCAGTCCCCAAGCCAGCGGCTATCCGACGCTCATCAGGCATTAGTCGGATAAAGCGTGCGCCGCGTTGGACGCGGCGGGCGCCACGATGCCCATTGAATACCGCAACCGGCCCTCCGGGCGGTCGCGGCTGGCCATAGAAGCGCCTGTCACCTGAACGACGCCTGGGCTAGACTAAAATCCGGTCCACGGTGGGTCGCAGGGAAGGACGCTTCGCATGACCTACAGACTATGGTGGACCGTCGGTTACACCTGCAGTTCGGAGCGCGAGTTCCTCGCCGCCAAGCACCGGCTGCTGCCGGCCACCTATGAAATGCTGGACGACGCCCTGCGCCGCGCCAGCCAGGTCGGCCGGGCCGGTGGTGTGGCCTGGCTGATCGAAGGCGACGACAAGACGCGACTCGAGCGCGGCCTAATCGAGAAGACCCTGAAGAAGCGCGGCCAGGAACTGGAAGCCGCGGCGCCTGCCTCTGACCGGCCGCACGATCGGCGCGGCCCCGACCAGCGCCGCGACGATCCGCACCGCGACGATCCGCACCGTGACGGGCCGCACCGTGACGGGCCGCGCCGCGACGGGCCGCGGGATGACAGGGGCAAGATGACGCGCTAAATCCGCGCCGCGATGATTCTGTTCCCGGCGATCGATCTCAAGGACGGCAAGTGCGTGCGCCTGCTGCGCGGCGACATGGCGCGCGCCACGGTGTTCAACGACAGTCCGGCCGCCCAGGCCAAGGCTTTCGCCAATGCCGGCTGCGAATGGCTGCACCTGGTCGACCTCAACGGCGCGGTCGAGGGCCATCCGGTTAACCGCGCGGCCGTCGTCGAGATCCTGCAGGCGATCGACGTACCGGCCCAGCTGGGCGGCGGCATCCGTACCATCGAGAATATCGCGCGCTGGTTCGAATCGGGCGTCAAGCGGGTGATTTTGGGCACCGTGGCGGTCAAGGAGCCGGGCCTGGTCAAGGCCGCCTGCAAGCAGTGGCCGGGCCAGATCGCCGTCGGCATCGACGCGCGCGACGGCATGGTGGCGGTCGACGGCTGGACCAAGCAGAGCACGGTGCGGGCGCTCGACCTTGCGCTGCGCTTCGAGGATGCCGGGGTCTCGGCCATCATCTACACCGACATCGACCGCGATGGCGCGATGGGCGGCGTCAATGTCGACGCCACCATCACGCTTGCCCAGCACCTCACCACGCCGGTGATCGCCTCGGGCGGCGTGAGCTCGCTCGACGATCTCCGCGAGCTTCGCCCCGCCGAGGAATACGGCATCGTGGGCGCCATCGTCGGCCGCGCGCTCTATGACGGCCGTGTCACCGTCCCCGACGCCATCCGGGTGCTCAGGGGGGACTGAGCGGTGCTGAAGGTCCGCATCATCCCCTGCCTCGACGTGAAGGACGGCCGCGTGGTCAAAGGCGTGCAGTTCGTCGGCCTGCGCGACGCCGGCGATCCGGTGGAGCAGGCCAGGATCTACGATGCCGCCGGCGCCGACGAGCTCACCTTCCTCGACATCACGGCGAGCCACGAGAACCGTGACACCATTCTCGACGTCGTCGCCCGTACGGCGGAACAGTGCTTCATGCCGCTCACCGTGGGGGGCGGCGTGCGCGCCGTCGAGGATATCCGCCGCCTGCTGCTGGCTGGCGCCGACAAGGTCTCGATCAATTCCGCCGCCGTGGCGCGACCGGACTTCGTGCGCGAGGCCGCCGAAAAATACGGCGACCAGTGCATCGTGGTGGCGATCGACGCCCGCCAGACGGCACCCGGCAAATGGCAGGTTTTCACCCATGGCGGCCGCAAGGGCACCGGGCTCGATGCCGTCGACTGGGCGCGCCGCATGACCGACCGGGGTGCCGGCGAGATCCTGCTGACCTCGATGGATCGCGACGGCACCAAGTCGGGCTTCGACCTCGAGCTGACCCGCGCGGTGTCCGACGCGGTACCGGTGCCGGTGGTGGCCTCGGGCGGCGTCGGCACCCTGGATCACCTGGTCGAGGGCGTGACGCAGGGCGGCGCCTCGGCCGTGCTCGCCGCCTCGATCTTCCATTTCGGCGAGTTCACCATCGCGCAGGCGAAGGAGCGTCTCGCCCAGGCCGGGGTCCCGATCCGACAAATCTCGCGCGCGGCATGATTTTGGCGTAAAATCGCTACAGCGTCCGTCCAAGAGGCGCCTTTGTAGAAGAGTCGATCGCCCTCCCCCCGGGCGACGGAGTTTCCCCTCGGATGGCAAAGAACAAGAAAGCCAAGAAGAAGGCGCACGGCAAAAAGCGCCTCAACGGTCCTGCGGCTTTGGACGAGCATGTGCTCGACCGCCTCTATCTCGTGATCGAGGGGCGCAAGGGCGCCGATCCCGACACCTCCTACACGGCCCGCCTGTTCAGCCGCGGACGCCAGCAGATCGCCAAGAAGCTGGGCGAGGAAGCCGTCGAGGCGCTGATCGAAGGTATCCGCGGCGACAAGCCCAAGCTCGTGGGCGAAAGCGCCGACATGCTCTACCATCTGCTGACCTTGTGGGCGTCGCTCGGTGTGAAGCCCAAGACGGTATGGGCCGAGCTGGCGCGCCGCGAGGGACTTTCGGGCATCGCCGAGAAGGCCGCCCGCAAGAGCAAGTAGCCGCACGAGCAGGGCGTTGCCTTCCCGCGCCGGCTGAGGGACCTTTCGGGGCCCAGCCGGAGTCCGCGATGCCCGCCTACGATCGCAACAACATCTTCGCGCGCATCCTGCGCGGCGAGTTGCCGTGCAAGAAGGTCTACGAGGATGCGTTTGCGCTGGCCTTCCACGACATCCATCCGCAGGCGCCGGTGCATGTGCTGGTGATCCCCAAGGGCGAATACATCTCGCAGGCCGATTTTTGCGCCCAGGCGCCGGCCGAGCTACTGGTCGGCTTCTGGCGCGCGGTGGCCAAGGTCGCGCACGATATCGGGCTGGAGGCCGAGGGTTATCGGATCACGGCCAACCACGGTCCCAACGGCGGACAGCTGGTGATGCATTTCCATGTCCATATCATCGGCGGCCGGCAGATGAGCCATCGCATGGGCAACATGGCGCGCAACGGCGAGCCGCGCGGCGAGCGGGGTGGCGAGCAGCAATGATCGGCCGGCGCGCGCTGATTGCGGCCGGAATTTCGTTCCCGCTGGCCGCGCAGGCAAGCAGCCCGTGGAAGGGTTACTACGCTTCGGGCACGCGTCAGCGCGCCGTGCGCTTCGCCGGCGGCGACGGCGCAACGCTGGCCGGCACCCTGCTGCTGCCGCTGTGGAGCGAACTGCAGAAGGTGCCCGGCATCGTGCTGGTGGCCGGCAGCGGGCCGACCGACCGGAACGGCAACAATCCGCTGGCGCCCGAGCGCACCGACGTCCTGAAGCGGATCGCCGAGCTGCTGGCCGCGGCGGGAATCGCCACGCTGCGCTACGACAAGCGCGGCATCGGCGGCTCGACGCAGCGCCCGCGCGGTACGCTCGAGGAGCAGGAGCGGTTCTTCGCCTGGGACAATTTCGTCGGCGATGTCGCGGCGGCGCACGGCGAGTTGGTGAAACACGACGAGATCAAGCCCTACGCGACGGCGCTGCTGGGTCACAGCGAGGGTGGGCTGCTGGTACTGGCCGCGGCGCCCGCGATCGGCAGGAACCGGCCGCATGGCCTGGTGCTGGCATCGACGCCCGGCCGGCCCATGCGAGAGATCGTGCGCGCGCAGGTCGCCCGCGGCGCGCCCCACCTTGTCGAGCCCGTGGAGCGCACGATGGCCGCGATCCTGGCATCCGGACACGTGCCGGCCGACCTGCCCATCGAGCTGCAGGCGCTGTTTCCGCCCTATGTCGGTCCCTACCTGCAACGCATGCTGGCCTTCGATCCGGCGCAAGTGCTGCTCGGCCTCGACCTCGCCTGCCTGCTGCTGCAGGGCGCCGCGGATCGCCAGATCGTGCCGATGGGCGACGTGCAGCCGCTGATCGATGCGCTCAGCAAGCGTGGGGCGCCGGGCGAGGCGGTGATCGTCCCGGGCGTCAGCCACAATCTCAAGCTGGTGAGCTGGCCCGGCGATCCAGGCTTCGGCGGACCGCTCGCGCCCGCCATCGCCGCCAAGCTGGTCGACTGGCTCGTGCCGATGCTGGGTGCTTGATCGGACACACCAGCGGGTCGATCATCGCGCCAAGGACGGAGGAAGCGACATGGCGGTGACGGTTCGCGCAGTGACGCCGGCAGTCGGAGCGGAGATTTCCGGCGTCGACCTCGGGCGCTTGAGTGACTCCGATTTCGCGGCGATCGAGCGCGCCTGGATCGGCCATTCGATGATCCTGTTGCGCGGCCAAAAGCTCAGTGACGACGACCTGCTGGCCTTCAGCCGCCGTTTCGGCGCCCTCGATCCGCCGCCCAACCAGGAGCGCGGCCGCATCAGCCCGCCGGGCTATCCCGACATCTATGTCGTGTCCAACGTGCTCGACCGCAAAGGCGAGCCGATCGGCGCCCTGGGCGCGGGCGAGGCGGTGTGGCACACCGACATGAGCTACCTCGACACGCCGCCCGATGCCTCGATGCTCTATTCGCTGGAGATCCCGCCCTCCGGCGGCAACACCTGGTTCTGCGGCATGCAGGCCGCCTGTGACGCGCTGCCGGCCGACCTTTTGGCCAGGATCAAGGGACGGCGCATCAAGCACGACGGCACCTACAATTCGGGCGGCTATCTGCGCAAGGGCGTGACGCCGACCGACGATCCGATGGCCGCCCCCGGCGCCTGGCATCCGGCGATCCTGCGCCATCCGGCCAACGATCGCGCCACGCTCTATCTCGGACGGCGGCGCAATTCCTATGTCGAGGGCTATTCGCGGGCGGAATCCGATGCGCTCCTGGAGGCGCTGTGGGCGCATGCCACCCAGCCGCGCTTCGTCTACCAGCATGTCTGGAAGCTGGGCGACCTCGTGATGTGGGACAACCGCTCGACCATGCATCGCCGCGATCCGTTCGACGGCGAGGCGCGCCGCATTATGCATCGCACCCAGATCAAGGGCAGTCACAGGCCGGAGGCCTTCGCGGCCTGACCAAACAA
>JABCYT010000076.1 GCA_013290035.1 Alphaproteobacteria bacterium | reverse complement strand
TGGCGCTCGCCACCCTGCAGCAGCGCCATGAAGGCGGGCGCATTGCGCAGCGGCTGGGTGGCGAGCGCCAGAAGCTTCAGCGACAGCAGCATCAGGCCGAGCCCGATGGCGACCCGGCCGAGATGGCGCGGCTTGTCGGACTCGCTCGACAGGAAGGTGATGACGCCGACGCCGATCAGGAGCGGCGATACCCAGCCCAGGTCGAACGACAGGACTTGGGCGGCGATGGTGGTGCCGATATCGGCGCCCAGCATGATGGCGAAGGCGATCGACAGCGGGATCAGGCCGCGGCCGGCGAAGGAGGAGACCAGCAGCGAGGTGGCCGTGCTCGACTGCAGCAGGCCGGTGATGGCGATGCCGCCCAGGAAGGCGGTGAAGCGGTTGCGCGAACAGGCGGCGATGGCGCGTCGCAGCGCCGCGCCGAAGGCACGCGTCAGCCCCGTGCGGACCATGCGCACGCCCCACAGCAGCAAGGTCACGCTGCCCAGCACGTTCAGGACGGTCTCTACGCCATGCATGATCGTCGAATCCTACGCCTCGCTTGCCGGTGATGAAAGTTGTTTGACGGTTTTGTGACGCGAGACTCTAGGACGCCAGTCGCGTCGCCTCGTCCATGAAGGCCCGCACCAGCGCCACGCGACGGCGCTCCTGCAGGCTGACGGCATATTCAGCAACGTTGAGATCGGTGTCGGAGACGAGGACGCGACGAAAGCGCCGGTCCTCACCCAGCTCACTGGCGAACACGGCGCCGACGCCGAAGCCCGCCGCCACCGCCTCGCGCACGCCCTCGCGCGTCTGCACTTCGACGATGGCGCCGGGCTGTATGTCGGCAGCGGCCATCGCCTGTTCAAGCACTTCGCGCGTGATCGAACCGCGTTCGCGCAGCACCAGCTCCTGGCCGGCCAGCGCAGCCAGCGGCGCGCGGCCGCGCCGGGCGAGGGGATGGCGCGCCGGCGCGAACAGCACCAGCCGGTCGGTGCGCAGGCGAACGGCATGAAGGCGCGGATCCGAGACGCTCTTGGCCATCACCGCGACATCGGCCTCGTGCCGCAGCAGCCGCTCCAGCACGACGGCCGAATTGTCGATGGAGAGCGCGAAGGTGAGGCCTTCGGCGCGTTTGCGAAGAGCGGCCATGATCGGCACGACGTGATGCGCCGAGTCGGCCGCGATCCGCAGATGCCCCCGGGTCAGGGCCTGCTCGCCCGCCAGCAGCGCGCGCGCCTCGTCCTGCAACGCGAACAGCCGGGTGGTGAGCCCATGCAGCTGCCGGCCAGTCTCGGTCGGCGTGACGCTGCGGCCGCCACGGTCGAACAGGCGCACGCCATAGGCCTTCTCCAGCGCCGTGACCTGGCCCGACAGGTTGGGCTGGCTCAAGCCGGAGGCGCGCGCAGCGGCGGAGAACGAGCCCGATTCGGCCACGAGGTGGAAGGCGCGAAGCTGGCTGGGGGTCATATATCGAAAACCGATAGTTATAATATGTAATATATACTGGACGGATAGACGTGGCGAGCTACCATCCGCGGCATGAACGCTTGCCCGCCTGCTGCCTCCGAAACCGGCGATCCGCTGCTGCTGACGCCGGGCCCGCTCACCACCTCAGCCAGCGTCAAGCAGGCCATGGTCCACGACTGGGGATCGCGCGACGCGGGCTTCCTCGGCATCAACAGGATGGTGCTGGACAAGATCGTCGAGCTGGCGGGCGGGCAGGGCACGCACGTCACCGTGCCGGTGCAGGGCTCCGGCACCTTCGCCGTCGAGGCGATGATCACCTCGTTCGTGCCCAGGGCCGGCAAGCTCCTGGTGTTGATCAACGGCGCCTATGGGCAGCGCGCCTTGAAGATCGCCCAGATCGCCGGCCGCGCGACCGCCTCGCTCGAGACGCCGGAGGACACGCCGCCCGACCTGGCCAAGCTCGAGAAGCTGCTCGCCGATGACAAGGCGATCAGCCATGTCTTCGCCGTCCATTGCGAGACCACGTCGGGCATCCTCAATCCGATCGCCGAGGTGGCGGGCATCGTGGCCAGGCACGGCCGCCGCCTGCTGGTCGATTCGATGAGCGCCTTCGGGGCGCTCGAGATCGACGCACGGCAGGTGCGCTATGACGCGCTGGCAGCCTCCTCCAACAAGTGCCTGGAGGGCGTGCCGGGCCTGGGCTTCGTGATCTGCCGCAACGAGGTGCTGGCCGAGTGCAAGGGCAACGCCACCACCCTGGTGCTCGACCTGTTCGACCAGGCCGAGGCTTTCGCCCGGACCGGCCAGTACCGCTTCACCCCGCCGATCCATGTCATCGTGGCACTGGGCAAGGCGATCGAGGAACACGCCGCCGAGGGCGGCGTTTTGGGCCGCGGCAGGCGCTACCGCGACAACGCCAAGGTGCTGATCGACGGCATGCGCGCCATGGGCTTCCGCACCCTGCTGCCCGATCGCCTGCAGGCGCCCATCATCGTCACCTTCCACATGCCGACCGACCCGAAATTCGTCTTCCAGCGCTTCTATGACGGGTTGAAGGACAAGGGTTACGTGATCTATCCCGGCAAGCTCACGGTCGCCGACTCGTTCCGCATGGGCTGCATCGGGCGTCTCTATCCCGAGCACATGAAGGGCGCCTTGGCGGCCGTGCGCGAGGTACTGGACGAGCTTAAGGTCAGCAATGGCGGCCCGGCCCTGGCGGCGGAGTAGGAGGAAACCATGGCACCCGACAGCATCAACACGAGTGGTGGCGAGATCGCCGTCAACGGCCGCCGCTATCGCCTGCCGCGTCAGCCCGTCGTCGTGGTCTGCATCGACGGCTCGGAGCCCGGCTACATCGAACGCGCCGTCGAGGCGGGTCGTGCGCCGTGGTTCGGCAAGGTCCTGACCCAAGGCACCAGCCTGCTGGCCGACTGCGTCGTACCGAGCTTCACCAATCCCAACAATCTCTCCATCGTCACCGGCCAGCCGCCGGCCGTGCACGGCATTTGCGGCAACTACTTCCTCGATCCCGACTCGGGCAAGGAAGTGATGATGAACGATCCGAAGTTCCTGCGGGTCGAGACGCTGTTCCCGGCCTTCCAGCGTGCCGGTTGCCGCATTGCCGTCATCACCGCCAAGGACAAGCTGCGCGGGCTTCTGGGCAAGGGACTGGCGCTGGGTGCCGGCAAGGCGTGCAGTTTCTCTTCGGAGAAATCCGACCAGGCGACCTTGGCCGAGAACGGCATCGAGGGCGTCAATGCGCTGGTCGGCATGAAGGTGCCGGACGTCTACAGCGCCGGCCTGTCGGAATTCGTCTTCGCCGCTGGCGTCAAGCTGATGGAGCGCGAGCGGCCGCAGATCATGTATCTCTCGACCACTGACTACATCCAGCACAAGCATGCGCCGGGCACGCCGGTCGCCAACGATTTCTACGCCATGATGGACGGATACATGGCCAGGCTCGAGGCAATGGGCTGCACCATCGTGCTCACGGCCGACCACGGCATGAACGCCAAGTTCGGCGCCGACGGAAAACCCGATGTCATCTACCTGCAGGATGTCTTCGACGGCTGGCTGGGGACTGACAAGGCGCGCGTCATCCTGCCCATCACCGATCCCTACGTCGTCCATCACGGGGCGCTCGGTTCCTTCGCCGTGGTCTATCTGCCGGCCGGCACGACGGCCGCCGAGATGGCGGCCAAGCTGAAATCCATGCCCGGCATCGAGGCCGCGCTCTCCAAAGAGGAGGCGGCGCACCGTTTCGAGCTGCCGGCCGATCGGCTGGGCGATCTCGTCGTCGTCTCGACCAAGCACAAGGTGCTGGGCACCTCGGCGGAACGCCACGACCTGTCGGGCCTGACCGAGCCGTTGCGCAGCCATGGCGGGGTCTCCGAGCAGAAGGTGCCGCTTCTCTGCAACCGCAGGCTCGTCGCCGATGCCGAGCAGCGCCCTTGGCGGAACTTCGACGCCTTCGACCTCGCCCTCAACCTCGTCGCCTGAGAGAACGCCCATGGACACGATGCTCCGCAGCGACGTGCGTCACGAGATGCTGCGCATCGCCGGCAAGAAGATCGAGACCGAGGCCCGCCTCGATGTCCGCTTCCCGTGGGACAACCGCCTGGTCGGCAGCGTGCCGCGGGCCACGCCCGAGCTGGTGGCCGAGGCCTTCAGGATCGCCCACGCCTACAAGCCCAGGCTCACGCGCTACCAGCGCCAGCAGATCCTGCTCAAGACCGCCGAGCTTCTGGCCGCCCGCAAGGAAGAGCTTTCGCGGCTGATCACCCTCGAATCAGGGCTCTGCCTGAAGGACTCGCTCTACGAGGTCGGCCGCGCCTTCGATGTCTTCACCTTTGCCGGCCAGCTCTGCCTGCTCGATGATGGCCAGACCTTCTCCTGCGACCTCACCCCGCACGGCAAGCCGCGCAAGATCTTCACCTTGCGCCAGCCGCTCAACGCCATCTCGGCCATCACGCCCTTCAACCACCCGCTCAACATGGTGGCGCACAAGCTGGCGCCGGCCTTCGCCACCAACAACTGCGTGGTGCTGAAGCCCACCGAGCTGACGCCGCTCACCGCGCTGTTCCTGGCCGACACGCTCTACGAGGCCGGCCTGCCGCCTGAGATGCTGTCGGTCATCACCGGCAATCCCGGCGACGTCGGCGATGCCATGATCACCGACCCGCACGCCGACCTTGTAACCTTCACGGGCTCGGTAAGGGTCGGCAAGCACATCGCCGCGACCGCAGGCTACAAGCGCCTGGTCCTCGAGCTGGGCGGCAACGATCCGCTGATCGTCATGGAGGACGCCGACCTGGACAAGGCGGCCGAACTCGCGGTCGCCGGCGCCACCAAGAACTCCGGCCAGCGCTGCACGGCCGTGAAGCGCATCATCGTGGTCGAGAGCGTGGCTGACGCCTTCGTCGAGCGCGTGCTGGCCAAGGCCAAGAAGCTCAACGCGG
The DNA here is from genome assembly GCA_013290035.1 of Alphaproteobacteria bacterium. GTDB lineage: Bacteria > Pseudomonadota > Alphaproteobacteria > Reyranellales > Reyranellaceae > Reyranella. The sequence goes on along the minus strand of JABCYT010000076.1, from coordinate 4,831 downwards.
GCGATCCGCTCGATCCCGAGACCGATATCGGCACGGTGATCCATGAACGCGCCGCCACGCTGTTCCAGGACCGGGTCAGCGAGGCGGTGGCCAAGCACGGCGCCAAGCTGCTGCATGGCAACGACCGCCGAGGCGCGCTCTTCCCGCCCACCGTGGTCGACCATGTCGATCCGGCCTGCGAACTGGTGCGCGAGGAGACGTTCGGCCCGGCGATTCCCATCATCCGCGTGAGGGACATCGACCACGCCATAAAAGTCTCCAACGGCACAGCCTATGGCCTCTCCTCCGGCGTCTGTACCGATCGCCTGGACTACGTCACCCGCTTCGTCGACGAACTGCAGGTCGGCACGGTCAATATCTGGGAGGTGCCGGGCTATCGCATCGAAATGTCACCCTTCGGCGGTATCAAGGATTCGGGACTCGGATATAAGGAAGGCGTCCTTGAAGCGATGAAGAGCTTCACCAATGTGAAGACCTGGTCGCTGCCCTGGCCTGGATAGGCTGGATCGGCGGACCAAAGCAGGCATACGAGACGTATTGCCGAAGGAGGACAACATGGCCGCCCAGACCTATTCCGGAAGCTGTCATTGTGGCGCCGTCGCCTTCACCGTGGAGGTCGACCCGTCGACGGCGCTGAAGTGCAACTGCTCGATTTGCAGCAAGCTCGGCGCGGTATGGGCCTTCGCGCCCAAGGCGAAATTCATGCTGAAATCGGGCGAATTTGAACAAGGCGACTACCAGTTCAACAAGATGAAGCTGCACCATCACTTCTGCAGCGAGTGCGGCATCGAAAGCTATGCCGAGGGCGCCGCGCCCGACGGTTCGCCGACGGTCGGCATCAATCTTCGTTGCGTGGAAGGTATCGATATCGACAAGCTGAGCCCCCGTTTGTGGGACGGGCGCAGCCTGTAGTCGAGGAAACGGCGGGCGGGGGACGAGGCATGGACAACAAATCTCCGGAGTCCAGCCAGCCTGCGGAAGGTCCTGACGAAACGGCTTCAAGCCCTTCGGCGTCCGCCACGCGGCGCGAACTGCTGAAGGCAGGCGCCGGTTTGGCGGTGTCCCTCTCCGGCGTCTCGGCCGCACTCACCACGCCGGCCATCGCCCGGGACGCCGTCGAGCTGCCCAAGGCGCCGAACATCATCGTGCTGATGACGGATCAGGAGCGTCATCACATGCACTGGCCGGCGGGTTGGGCGGAAAAAAATCTGCCCGGCTTGCAACGGCTGAAGCGTCACGGCCTTTATTTCAACCGCGCCTATACGGCGGTTTGCCAGTGCTCGCCGTCGCGCGCGCTGATGACGACCGGTCGGTTCGCGCCGGTCAATCGCGTGACCCAGACGCTCCTCTGGCCCGGCCTGGTGCATCAAGGCCGCCAGCCGAACATCGCCTCGCTGCTCAAGGAGAAGGCAGGCTACGAGGTGGTCTGGAAAGGCAAATGGCACCTGAGCTATGCCGCCAACGCGGCGATGGGAAACGGCGGCGAGGAGTGGACGGCCGACGATATCAGGGCGATGCAGGAAAACTTCGGTTGGTCGGGCTGGAATCCACCCGACGCCGGTAACGCCATCGAGACCCGGCAGCCGACCCCGTTCGGAACATTCGATGGACTGGCCACTCTGGGCGGTGCCAATCCCGACAATGATGGGCGCTACATCAAGGGTCCGACGCCAGGTGCTCGAGGTCAGACGCCAGGGTTCGGCGAGAGCGTCGTCGACTTTCTGAAGAATCGCGCGCCCAGGCTGGGCAAGTCGTTTTGCCTGTTCATATCGCTGGTCAACCCGCACGACGTCTATGTCTATCCGACCAGCTGGAAGGAGGCGGGCTACCGCCATGAGGACTTCGCCAATCTCGGCATCGAGCTGCCGCCCAACTACGGCGACGACCTGCTGAAGAAGCCCAGCGTCCAGCGGGCGGCGCGCGCCAGCTACAACAACTTCGCACCGCTCAAGACGGCTGAGGCGGAACGCGAATACGTGAACTTCTATGCCTATCTCAACACGCTGGCCGACAGGCATGTCACGACCGTGCTCGACACATTGGAAGAGACCGGGCTGATGGACAGCACGATCATCCTGCGGCTGGCCGACCACGGCGAAGGCGGCCTGTCGCACGGCATGCGCGAGAAGGCCTATACGGTCTATGAGGAGATGATTCACATCCCGCTGATCGTTCACAATCCCAGGCTCTATCCGGAACCCCTCGAGACCGATGCGTTTTACGACCATCTCGATCTCCTGCCGACGCTGCTCGATCTCGCGGGCGTCGCCCAGCCGGAATCCTACGCTCTCGGCAAGAGCATCGTGCCGGTCCTGCGCGATCCGTCCAAGGCGGTCCAGGATTTCACGATCTTTTCCTTCGACGATCTCTTCTTCCTCCCCGCCAGTACACCAGGCGGCCATATCCGCGCCATTCGCGAGGGCGACTGGACCTATGCCGTCTATTTCGGGCTCGATGGCGGCGGGCTCGCATACGAGCTCTACAACATCAAAAATGACCCGGGCCAGTTGGATAACCTGCTCTATGGAACACCGGCTGCTGAGGCGAAAAAGGAATGGTCGCGCCTGCACGACCTGATGACCGCGCGCTTCGTCGAGACCGGCAATCTGCCCGACAGCTTCACTTGGCCGCTCCGGCCCATCGGGCGCTGACGACGGCAGCGCGCAAGCAGCACCCGGCCCGTGCTAGGGTCGTGGCCAGGCCGTACCAGGAGGAAGGAACACCATGAGCGTCAGCCAAGCCGACAAGGCCAAGAAGTTCCGCGCCCTGCACGAGGCGCCCGGCGCCTTCGTGATCGCCAATCCCTGGGATGGGGGTTCGGCGCGCGTGCTCGCCGGCCTCGGCTTCCAGGCGCTGGCGACCTCGAGCGGCGCCAAGGCCGGCGTGCTGGGCAAGCGCGACGGTAAAGTGACGCGCGAGGAGGCGCTGGCCAACGCCCAGATGATCGTCGAGGCCTGCGACCTGCCGGTGGCCGCCGACCTCGAGAAGGGCTTCGGCGACGCACCCGACGCCGCGGCCGAGACCATCCGCCAGGCGGCGGGCGTCGGCCTGGTCGGCGGTTCGATCGAGGATGCGACCGGCAACAAGGACAAGCCGCTCTACGACATCGAGGTCGCGACCCAGCGAGTCGCTGCCGCCGTGAAGGCCGCGCGTTCGCTCCCGTTTCCCTTCACCTTGACCGCCCGTGCCGAGGGCTTTTTGCGCGGTCAGCCCGATCTCGACGATGTCATCCGCCGCCTGCAGGCCTTCGAGGCGGCGGGCGCCGATGTGCTGATGTCGCCCGGCCTGCCCGATCTCGCCGCGGTGAAGAAGGTCTGCAGCGCGCTCAACAAGCCGTTCAACTTCATGGTCGGCATAAAGGGCCGCTCTTTCACCAAGGCCGACCTCGAGGCTGCCGGCGTGAAGCGCATCAGCCTCGCCACCTCGCTCTACCGCGCCGCCATGACCGGCCTGGTGGACGCGGCGAAGGAGGTCAAGGAGAAGGGCACCTTCAGCTACCTCGACCATTCGATCCCGACGCCGGACCTCAATGCCTTCATGAAGGAGTAGGCATCCGCCAACGGATCGAGGCCCTTGGGACCGGGTTGCGCGCCGCGGTGGCTTCCGCCATCTAACATCCATGGACAGCCTGACCGCCCCGGCAGCGACGGATCGCAGTGACACGGAATATTTCGACGTGCTGATCGTCGGCGCGGGCCTGTCCGGCATCGGCGCCGCCTGGCACCTGCAGCACAAATGCCCGGGCAAGAGCTACGCCATCCTCGAGGCGCGCGCGGCGAGCGGCGGCACCTGGGACCTGTTCCGCTATCCCGGCGTGCGCTCCGATTCCGACATGTACACGCTGGGCTACTCGTTCCGGCCGTGGAAGGAAGCCAAGGCGATCGCCGACGGGCCCTCGATCCTGACCTACATCCGCGAAGTCGCGAGCGACCACGGCATCGACAGGAGGATCCGCTACGGCCACAAGGTCATCGCCGCCGCGTGGTCGACGCCGGACGCCCGCTGGACCGTCGAGGTCGAAACAGGACCGGACCGCGTCGCGCGGCGTTTCACCTGCAACTTCCTGTGGATGTGCAGCGGCTATTACGACTACGAAGCGGGCTACCTGCCGGAGTTCGCCGGCATGGACCGCTTCAAGGGCCGCATCGTCCATCCGCAGAAATGGACCGACGACATCGACTATGCCGGCAAGCGCGTGGTCGTGATCGGCAGCGGCGCCACGGCGGTGACCCTGGTGCCGGCCATGGCCGAAACGGCCGAACACGTCACCATGCTGCAGCGCTCGCCGACCTACATGGTGGCGCGGCCGAGCCAGGATCAGCTGGCCAACAAGCTGCGCCGCCGCCTGCCGCTCAAGCTCGCCTACTGGGCGACGCGCTGGCGCAACGTCCTGCTCGGCATGTATTTCTACCAGATGTGCAAGCGCAAGCCGGACAAGGTGAAAAGCCTGTTGCTGGGCGGCGTGCGTCAGTTGCTCGGTCCGGACTACGACATCGATACGCACTTCACGCCGCGCTACAAGCCGTGGGACCAGCGGCTCTGCCTCGTGCCCGACGCGGACTTCTTCCGCGCCATCCGCCGCGGCAAGGTCTCGCTCGTTACCGACCACATCGAGACCTTCACCGAGACCGGCCTGAAGCTCAAATCCGGCGCCGACCTGCCGGCCGACCTGATCGTGACGGCGACCGGGCTGGTGCTGGTGCCGCTCGGCAAGGCCAGGCTCTCGGTCGACGGCCGCGCCGTCGATCCAGCCAAGACCTTCATCTACAAGGGCATGATGTACTCGGATGTGCCCAATCTCGCCTCTGTGTTCGGCTACACCAACGCCTCG
>JABCYT010000075.1 GCA_013290035.1 Alphaproteobacteria bacterium | reverse complement strand
AGCTTGTCTTGTAGAGATCGGTGCCAGCGCCCATGTTGAAGGCGGCCGCGTGGCCCTCCCTTGGAAGGTGCCCCTTGCGTCACGACCTGAGCCCGCCGCTTCCGAAGCTCATTCTCCGCGAACTGGCACTGTTGCGCCGGTTGGCAAGCGATCGGCGCGCCGCGTCGGCCAAGATGCCGGCACTGATGCGGACCGGGCCCACGGTGCCGACGCCCGTCAAACCCGGCGTCGCAGCAGCTCTCAAGCCGACACGAAAGATGCGACGAGCTCATCCAGGAGATCGCCCTTGACCCGGAGCCAATCCACGCCGCTCAGCAGCAACGAAGCCATCACGCTGCGCCGCGTGGCTTACGGCCAGTCGGACGCGGGCCGTCTGCGGTCGCGGGACCTCGTGCGCCTGCGGGTGCTCAGGCTGATCGAGGGCAGCGTCCGCGAGCCCACGCTGACCGCCGACGGTAAGCGGCGTTTCGACGCCCTGCCGAAGGCCGCGGCGCTCACCTCGTTCAAGACGCACGACGAGTTGCTGACCAGGATGACCCGCATGCTCGACGAGAAGCGGCGCTCGTAGGCGGACGAGTCAGGCTTCCGCGGGCGCTTTTCACGCGGCCAGCGATGCGGACGCGACATCGACCTCGACCGACATGCCCTGGAACGCATCGGTCATTCCGACGAAACTACCGGTCACCGGCATCGCCTTGGCAATGCCGCGGGCCACCGCCACGGGGATGAGATTCGACCCGCCGACGGCGCGGTTGGTCGGATCGAAGGTGATCCATCCGGCGCCCGGCAGATAGATTTCGGCCCAGGCGTGGGTCGCCTCGCCCGACGAAAACTGCCGCTGCGGATTGTAGAAATAGCCGGAGATGATGCGGGCGCCCAATCCCAGGCTGCGCGCCGCCTCGACGAACAGGACGGCGAGATCGCGACACGATCCCCAGCCGCGCGCCAGGGTCTGCAGGGGAGTCTGGGTTCCCTCTTCCTCGCGGCTCTGGTAGCGGACCCATTCCGGCACGCCGCTGTGCAGATCCTTGAGCATCGCCAGCGTATCCGTCGGCGCGCTGCGCACGAAGCCCCGCGCCCAGTCCGCCAGCCGTCCGTCCGGGTCGGCGTAGAGCGGTACGGCGAGAGAACCCAGGTCCGTCCACTCGTCGTCGGAATAGCAAAACGGGTAGGCAATGGCCGACGCGGCGATGTCGAAGACCGGCCAGGCGACCGCGGAGAGCTCGAGCACCGCGACGCTCACGACCGACAGACGGTCGGTCATGCCCTCAAACGAGGCGGTGGCGACGGTGTTGCCGAAGACATCGTGGGCCCACGACAGCGCGGCCGCGGGCGTCGTCGTCACCTCGCTCGAGACCAGCCGCAGTTCGCGGCTCTCGCGGGGACGCAGCATCAGCCGGTGCGGTCCCAGCCAGACGGGCAGGCGATAGCGGTAGGTCGTCGTGTGACGAATCGCGAGGGTGATCATCGTCCTCTCCCGATCAGCGCTGCAACAAGGCCGACAAAAGCAAAGGCCCCGCAACCTGGTCGAGGCGCGGGGCCACCGGGCACGGCACCTGGGTGCCGCGCCCGTCGGGCATTATCGCATCCGTCCCTCAATACTCCGGTCCGCCAGTACATCCGTGGTCGGTCGGAGAAAAAGAGATTCCTAAGCGCATGTGAATGCGCTGAGTTGCCGGCGAGAATGCGATCAGTCGACCTTCTTGAGATTGTCGGCCGACATCTTGCCGCTCCGGCGATCGGCCACGAGGTCGAACTCGACCTTCTGGCCTTCGCTCAGCATGCCAAGGCCGGCGCGCTCGACCGCGCTGATGTGCACGAAGGCATCGCTGCCGCCATTATCGGGCTGGATGAAACCGAAGCCCTTTTGGCTGTTGAACCACTTCACGGTTCCCGTCGTCATGGGAGACCCTTTCTTAAACATAGATATGCTGGCCCGCGCGCCGTCACTCGCGTGGGCGGACGGGCCGTCGAATTCGCACTTGTGTTCGGGAGCAAGTTCACTGGCGCGGCGCTGTTCTAAGGGCGCGGGCCAAATCATCGTCCGTCTATCGACCTGGCTCATATGGGCCTTGCCGCCGCGCTTGGCAAGTCCATTGCGCACGGCGGGTCGAATGCCCATGTCCGGCGTGCGGTTCCAACCGAAGGACGACCATGACCATTCACCACGGCGTCCCCGACCCGGACGCCCAAGTGAGACAGGCTGCGGCAGCCTTCGCGCGCCCCTTGGCGTGGAAGAGCGCAGCCCAGCTTGTTACCTCGTTTGGTCCTTTCCTCGCCGGCTGTGCGGCGATGTACCTCGTCCTCCCGATCTCCCACCTGCTCACCTTGGCGCTCGCCGTGCCGACCGGCGCGCTGCTGGTGCGGGTGTTCATCGTCCAGCATGATTGCGGGCACGGCTCGTTCTTCGCTTCGCGGCGCGCCAACACGGTGGTGGGACGCCTGTGCAGCCTCTTCACCTTCACGCCCTACGCCAACTGGAGCCGGCAGCACGCCTTGCATCACGCCGACTGGAACAACCTCGACCGCACCGGCGGCGGCAGCGACATCTATTCGGCCTGCCTGACGGTGCGCGAATACCTTGCGATGCCGCCATGGCAGCGTTTTTTCTACCGCTTGCCGCGCCATCCGCTGATCGCCAACGTCCTGCTGCCGCCGGTGGTCTTCCTGCTGCTTTATCGCCTGCCGTTCGACACGCCGAGCGGCTGGCTGCGCGAACGCCGGTCGGTCTATCTGACCGATGCCGCCTTGATCTCTGTCTACGGCGCGCTGATCGGACTGCTGGGCTGGCAGCCGGTGTTGCTGGTGCATCTGCCGATTATGGTCGTGGCATCGATCGTGGGCGTGTGGCTGTTCTCCCTGCAGCACCGCTTCGAAACCGCGCACTGGACCGCCAAGGGCGAGTGGCACTTCGTCGAGGCGGCGCTCTATGGCGCGTCGTGGTTCCGCCTGCCACGTGTCCTGCACTGGCTGACCGGCAATATCGGCTTCCACCACGTCCACCATCTCAATCCGCGCGTGCCCAACTATCGGCTGAGCGACGCCCACGAGGCCGTGCATGCCGTGCATCCGGTGCCGCCGCTCAGCCTGTGGCGCGGCCTCGCCGCGACATTCCTGACATTGTGGGACGAACAGCGCGGCCGCCTCGTGCGCTTCCGCGACGCCGTCGCCTGAAGCCCGACGGCGGCCGGACGCCGCAGTTGGACGCGTTGGCTCCAAGGGTGTAGGGCTTGCGCATCATCGCCCACGAAGCCTCGGCCGGCGATGGCTGAGAGAGGCCTGTGCTCCCGCCCCAATCGCGAGGTGCACGCATGAAGGACCGGTTCGTACCGCCCGTCCTGTATCGGCTCTTCCTGATCTTGCCGGCGGGTGCCTACGCGATGCCGCGCCCGCCCCTCTGAGGGTTCGTCGAATGCGAGGAAACCTTATGCAGTATCTCGGGGTCATGCGCGGCAGCGGCGTGCTTGCCTGCGGCGAGGAGCAGATGGGCCGCGCCGACTACGACATCGACGGCTTCCTCACCCGACCGGGCGAGGTCACGGGCTCGGGCGAGATCCGCATGTCGCCCACGGCGCTGAACAATGCCTTCGGCCGTCAGGGCCTGCAGCTCACGACGGACGATGGCCGCGTCCTCGAGGTGCGCTTCTCCGGCAAGCGGAACGACCCGGCGAGCGACGCCGCGCACGCCGATATCACCGGGCAACTACCCGGCGCCTCGGAGTGGCGGCGCTAGGCGTCGGCTAGGGATAGGTAATCGCTATCGGAAAGGTCGCGGCACCACCGGCGTAGGAATAGGCCGCATCGCTGAAGGCCGGCGGCCCCATGCCGATCTTTGCGTTGCGCGAGAAGCCATAGCCGTCCAGCGGTTGGCCGAACATGCCGGTGTCCATCTTCGTCTGGCCCGGCTTCTCGGCATGGAAGATGGCGACGGCATAGGTGCCGGGCGGCACGTTGGTGAAGGTACAGGTCGCCTGCTGGTTGGTGATCGGCGAGACCGCGCCCTGGAACTGCTGGCCATTGGTGGGGAAGGTCGACGCCGAATTGAACAGGCCACAACGCACTTCGCCGGTGTTGTTGCGCAGGCCGGTGACCGGCACGGTGATGGTGTTGCCCTGCTGGGCCTCGGCCGCGCTGCCGGCCAGACCGGCGGCGAAGACGAAAGCAAGTCCTAGTGTCTTGAAACGCATTGTCATGACCCCTCTTAGGTAGAATCCCCGCTTCGAAAAATCTCAATCCGGCGCCTGCGCGGTGCCGACGCCGGAGCCCATGCCGAACTTATAGGACAGACCGGCGTGGATCGTGTGGTTCGACGGTTGCATCGCCCAACCGAGCCCAGTGATCATGTTGACATTGGCGGAGGCGAAACCGGTTCGGACCGGACCGAAATCTTTCGCGGGAATCGCGGGAATAGAGACAGGCGGCGTCTGTGCGCCCGCTGGCGCCGAAACCGCACTGGCAATCGCAGCGAGGGCCGGCCGACCGTATCTGATTTCCATTTTTTCGAAGGCCCCGCTCACACCCCTCCCGCTCCCAACCTCTCAGGAATCGGTAAAGCCGCGGAACCTTACCACAAGATATGGGGCGCTGCGCATCGAAAATCCACAGTTCGCGCAAGCTAGTCGACCGTCATTCCCGCCTCGCGCACGATCGTTTCGTAGCGCCGGCGCTCTGTCTCGATGAAGGCGGCGAACTCGGCCGGCGCACTCGCCACCATGTCGCCGCCCTGCTGCGCGACACGGACCTGGCGCCCTCCGTCGCGGCGGCGCGCACCGCCTCGTCGGCGATCTTGTTCGCCGTTGGCGCCGGCGCGGTTGTCGGCCACCACCGGCTGGCCCCAGGCCTGAGTCATGTGCTGGCCGAGCGCACGCGCCAGAAGGTCGGTCGTGCCGCCGGCGGCAAACGGGATCACGGCGATGTGCTGCTCGCGCGTGATTTCCTGATCGCGAAACAGCAGGATGCCCTTCTCGAGGAAGGTGCGGTGGATCTGGTCGAACTCGGCGTTGCTGAGCGGCTTGGCGAGATCGACGCCCGCGATCTCGGCGCCGAGCGCATGAGAAAGCGGTCTCACGGTCAGCGACATTCGGGTCCTCGCGGGCGGCAATGCCGCAAGCGGTGCGCCCGACCCAGCCGACCGTCAAGATTCGCGGCCGCGTTCTGCGGAACGCTTGCCGGCTGCGCTCGTTTTGGCTTCGATGCCCGGCTTTCGCCTCCCTGCGTCACTGCTCAGCGTCTGGCTCCTGCTGCGGGACACGGCCGAGGGTTTCGTCGAGGACGATGCGCTCAGTCGCGGCGCCTCGATCGCCTACTACACGCTGTTCTCGCTGGCGCCGGTCCTGCTGATCGCCATCGCCATCGCCGGCCTCGCCTTCGGTCCCGATGCGGCGCGCGGCGCCATCGTGGCGCAGCTGAGCGGCCTTATGGGGGGCAAGAGCGCCGAGGCGCTGCAGGCGATGGTCGAGAGCGCCAGCAACCCGAAGACCGGCATGACGGCCTCCATCATCGGCGTCCTCGCCGCCCTGATCACCATCACGGGCGCATTCGGCGAGGTCCAGTCGGCGCTCAATGCCATCTGGAAGACGAGGTCGCGGCGCTCGACCCTGTCGCGCCTGGTGCGCGCGCGGCTGGCGAGCCTGGGGCTGGTGGCCACCTCGGGATTCATGCTGACCGTCTCGCTGGTGGTGAGTGCGGCGCTCGCCGCCCTGTCGGACTATCTCAAGGCGGTGTTCCCCGAGGCCGAGGTCGCGCTGCAGCTGGCCGATATCGCGATCTCCGCAGCGCTGCTCACCGGCCTGTTCGCCGCCATCTACAAGGTCCTGCCCGACACGCCGATCGCCTGGCGCGACGTCTTCGTCGGCGCGCTGGTGACGGCGGCCCTGTTCGAGGGCGGCAAGTACGTGATCGCGCTCTATATTGGTAAGAGCAACGTCGCCTCGTCCTACGGCGCGGCGGGCGCGCTGATCATCCTGCTGCTCTGGATCTTCTATTCGGCGCAGATCTTCCTGCTGGGCGCCGAATTCACGCGGGCCTTCGCGCGGCGCTACGGCACGCACGCCAGGCGCGAGGTCAGTAGTCCCACTCCATCTTCGCGCCGACCCGGCCCGTAGAATCGGCGCCGATATCGCCTTCGATCTTGACGTGATCCAGCACATCGACCTCGACCACGCCTCGGCTGGAGTTTCCGGCTGCGCCCTGCTTGGCGCCGACATAGACGCCGGGCGCCACATAGCGGCCGGCCTCGAGCGACACCGGCGATGACGAATTCGAGGAGGAAGAGGAGGAAGCGCCCGACCCGACCTTGAGCTGGTCGAGGCCCAAGGTTGAACGCAGACGACTCAACAGGCTCGTGCCCGGCGCCTCCCGGCCGGTAAGTTCGGCCAGGGTCTGCGCCACCTGGAGGAGCTCTAGCGCGCTTAGCGAGCTTGCCGGTTTGCCGAACAGCAGCCAGGCCAGCGCCTCGTCGGACGGCAACGCCGGCGACGAGGAGACGGCGATGGCGGGCGCGCGCGCCGTGCCGCTGATGGTGATCGAGATGGCGGTGGACGCGACCGTGGTGCTGGCGACGAAGTCGAGCATCGGATCGATGCGGTCGAGGTTGTCGAGCGTAATGACGCCGCGGCTGAACACCAGGCGTCGGCCACCCAGGGTGAAGTCGCCGCGCCGGAGCGTGAAGCCGCCCAGCACCGCGGGTTTCGACGGATCGCCGGTGATCTGCAGGCTGCCGCCGACCTCGGCGTCGAGCCCGCGGCCGCGCACGAACACGGCCTGCGGCGCCCGCACGTCGAGCTTGAGCCGGACCGGCGTGGCCGTCGACGATCGCGGCGCGGACGCGGCGGGCGGCGGCGTGTTCGGCACACCCGGCCGGTTGATCTCGCGGACCTCGACGGTGGGGAAGCTCGTCGTCTGCAGGGCGCCGATGGCGATCTCGGCGCGGTCGATCGTGACCGGGCCGCTGACGTCGATGCCGGCAACCGTCGAGCCCGTCACCTTGAGATCGCTTGACACGGTCGCCACCAGATCGGCGCGGTTGACCAAAAGCGAGCGGCGACTGGCAATGGCGAGGTCGAGCGCCACGCCTTCCGCCGGGTCGAGGCGCATGCTGCCGTTCAGTGAAAGCGTGCCGCCGCGGCCGGTCTGGAAGGAGAGTTGTTCCAGCCGCAGGCTGTCGCCCTGCAAGGCCAGACGGCCGGTGCCGCCGTTCAGCCGCAGGCCGAGCTCGGGAAAGGCGAGCGCGCCATTGGAGAAATCGACCGAACCCGCGCCGGTGATCTTCGAGCCGGCGATGGTCACAGTCAGGTTGCTGTTCAAGGTGCCGGTAACGTTGCGCACCTGATTGCCGAGCAGCGGCGAGAAGGGCGCGATATCCATCGGGCCGGTCACGGTGACCGAGCCGGCGAGCGGCGCCACAGCCATCCTGCCTCTCAGCGCGACGTTGCTGCCCGCGCCGGCGCTCAGGCGGGCATCGAAGCTCGCCTGGCCCGCGACCAGCGAGCCCGAGCCCTGCAAGCCAAGCGCCGGCAGCAGCGCCGCCTCGGGCCGATGCAGCCGCACGTTCGATGCCGCATAAGTCGCCTCGACGCGCGGACTGGCCGAGGGACCGGTGAGTCGCGCGCGCGCCTGCAGGCTGCCGTCGAGGCCGGTGCCGGGGGCGAACGTATCGACAAGCGACAACGGCAAGGCCGCCAGATCGAGCTGGAGGTCGCTCGCCGTCGGATCGACGACGCCCCGGATCGAAAGCCGCCCGCCGCCCAGGCGCAGGCTGGTGGGTTCGATGGTGATCCGCGCGCCGGCGATGCTGACGCGCGTCGGCGCACCGAGCGCCACGGGAATACCCTGGTGGCGTCCGTCGAAGCGCGACAGCGCGATGCGGATCTCTTCGCCCGCGAGCGCGACCTTGGCCGCGAGGTTGGCGGCGCTCTGCGCGCCGGCAGCCTGCAGTGCGATGTCGAAGCCGGCCTGCCGGTCGCCCTTCACCGTGGCGTTGAGGCGGGAGAAATCGGCGGCGCCGCGCAGGCCACTGGCTGCGATCGTGGCGTCTGCTCTGGCATTGCCCATCGGATCGTCGATCGTGGCATCGACCTGCAATGCAGCCGCGGCAACGCCGCCGCTCTGCAGATTGCTGCCGCGGATGCGCGCCTGCAGGCGGCCGGCGGCGCGCTCCGGATCGGTGCTGACCTCGGCCGCGAGCGACCCGGCCAGCGCCGTGCCCACCAGGGCGCCCACATCCTGCAGCTTCTCGACCTTCAAGCGGGCGCTGCCCGTCGTGCGATCCGGCGTGACGGCCAGATCGGTGACGCCAAGCTCAGCACTTGCCCAATGGAATTCGAAGCTCGGCACGACGAGGCCACCCGCTGCATCGCGCTCGAAGCGGCCGGCGAGCGATAGCGGCTGGTTCTCGGCGCTGCCGCTGGCGGTGAGGCTGCCGCCGGCCGTGCCGTCGCGGCGCAACTCGATGGTCGAAGAGGCGGTGACGGCGCCGGCGAGGCCCTCGCGCAGCAGCGACAGCTGCCGCAGGTCGACGGAAAGATCGAACTTGCCGGTCGAGCCCTGGCCGCTGCCGGAGAGGCCGAACGTGCCCGCTTCGCTGGCCACGCGCACGTCGGTGAGCGACCAAGTGTCGTCGCGCCGCACGGCGCCGGTGCCCGAAAGCGTCACTTCGCGCGCCACCAGGCCGGGCGGCACGCCGGGCGCGCCGGCATCGGCCAGCGTGCCCTGCCAGCCGATCGTGAGGCCTTGCGCGTCGTTGCGCACCGACAGCTCGAGATGCGCGCGTCCGGCCAGCTCGCGTTCGGCCAGCGCCGAGAGCGGCGCCAGGCTGGGCAGGTCGACCGTCGCCTTGACGTCGGCCGCGCCCGTCTTGGGCAGGTAGGAGCCGCCGTTGCCCTTTACCGTTCCCAGAGCCGACGTCACATCGAGCGATTCAAGGGTGAGGCTGCCGTCGCTGCGCACACCGACGCTGCCGTCCAGCGTAACGTGGCCGAGCGGCGGCAGGCGGCCGTCGAGCGCGGGGACCGTGACGTCCTCGCCGCTGCCATTCAGGGTCACGGTGCCCTGGGGTTGCTTCGCCAGGTTGTCGAGGACCGCGTGGGCGCCGAGCCGCAGGTCGCGCCACTGCGCGCCGGCGACGAGAGGGCCGAACGGACCGGGCTCGCCCGCCTGCAAGGTCACCGTGGCGTCGAGCCGGTCGGCTCGACGGTCGTAGCGGGCCGCCGCGCCCAACGTCGCCGGCCCCGCGGTCAGGCGCGAGGAGGTCAGGATCGCGGTATCGGCATCGAGCGTCGCCTCGGCCGAAAGCGTGACCGGGCCGCCGACGCGTGCGGCGAGCTGGGCTCCGCCAGCCTCGAGCTGGACGGAAACCGCCGTGCCGGTGCCGCTCGGTTGCCACTTAGCGGTGCCCCTTGCCGTCGCCGCGTCACCCGCGGACACGGTCAATTCGCCGTTGCCCGATCGGGCATCGCCCTTGGCCACGAGCCGCAGCGAGACCCGATCGAGGTCGGGCCGCTCGAGGAGCGCCGCCGTCACGCCGCCCGCTCCTTCCTCCAACGCGATCTCGCCATCGACGGTGCCCCGTGGCAGATCGAAGTGGATGTCGGCCGAGAGCTTGCCCGACGGTCCGTCGCTGCGATCGCCGGTGAGGCGCACACGGCCCTCGTGCAGATCGGCGGACAGCAGGCCGCTGCCGTGCAGCGCCCAGCGCGAATCGACCTGAGTGACCGCCGCTGCAAGATGCAACGTATCGACCGACAAC
>JABCYT010000074.1 GCA_013290035.1 Alphaproteobacteria bacterium | reverse complement strand
GGGATTGGCGAAGCAGAGGCGCAGCCGGCAGCGGGCATGGTCCTTGTTGGTCGACCATTCCGGCCCGGGGTTTAGCGACACGCCAGCAGCGAGCGCCGCCTGCGCGAGCTTCACCGTGTCGACGTTCTCGGGCAGCTTGATCCAGAGATAGATGCCGCCGGCCGGGTCGCCGAACTCGGCGGCGGTGCCGAACTGCTCGGCCAGCGCCTCGCGCAGGGTCCGCAGCTTGGCCGCCAGCGTCCTGGAAAGCCTGGGCACGTGCTCGGCGAAGTGCTGCTTGCAGAACTCGGCCAGCACCATCTGCTCCAGCGCGCCCGAGCCCGCGTCCTGCTTCAGCGCCAGGATGCGCGCCAGGACCTCCCACTTGGCGACGATGTAGCCGACCCGCAGCGCCGGCGCGATCGACTTGGAGAACGAGCCGATATGGATCACGCCCTCGCCGCCCGCCATGGCGTAGAGCGAGCGCGGCCGCTTGCCGTCCCAGATCAGGTCGGAATAGCACTCGTCCTCGAAGATCATGACGCCGTATGCGGCGGCGATCTTCAGGAGCTCGGCGCGGCGGGCCTCGCCCATGATGGCGCCGGTCGGATTCTGCACCGTCGGGATGGTGTAGAGGTACTTGGGCTTGATGCCCTTGTTCTTCAGCTCCTCGAGCTTCTGCTTCAGCAGGTCGAGCCGCAGCCCTTCCTCGTCGAGCGGAATGCCGATCGTGTTGATGCCGAGCTTGGCGAGCTTGGTCAGCGCCCCGGCATAGGTCTCCTGCTCGATCAGCACCGTGTCGCCCTTGGCGAGCAGCAGGCTGTTCACCAGCTCGAGGCCCTGCATCGAGCCCGAGGTGATCAGGATCTCGTCGGGCGAACAGTCGATGCCGGCATGGCCCTTGAGCTTGCCGGCCAGGAACTCGCGCAGCGGCCGGTAGCCGAGCGGCCCGCTGTTCAGCCCGTAGGTCGCAAGCGAAGCGCCCTCGCGCCTCAGCACCGCCGTGGCTGCCGCGATCAGGGCGTCGACCGGCACGTGCTTGGCGTCGTTGTGGCCGCCGATGAAATTGTATTTCGGGAAGCCGTTCCATTTGATGGCAGGCGGCGGGGTGCCGGGCGCCAGCAGCGGCGCGAAGTCGAATGGGGCGGTCATGGCGTTTCCTCGGGCGTTTCTTGGTGCCCAAACGCTGGGCCAAGAACCGCCGATCCGCAACAGGTTTAGCCGTTTCATTCCTCCCGACGAAGTGAGAGGGCCTCTGAGCGGAAGAAAAAAGTAAAGAGTGACTACGCCACCGCCCTGAACGAATGGGCGTTCGCGAGGTCCCAGGGCAGCCGCCAGCGCGGGTTGCCCGAGCCGGCCACGAGCTCGCCCTCGGCCAGCGAGGGGTACATGTCGGCGAAGGTGGCGACCTGGCTGGGCGAGATGCGGCGCGAGATGTGGATCGGCTTGAACTCGCGGGGATGATCGAAGCCCGCCGCCGCGGTCATTTCGGCCAGCTCGTGCAGGGTGGCGCGGTGGAAGTTGGCGACCCGCTCGATCTTGTCGGGCACGACCAGCGCGCGCTGGCGGGTCGGGTCCTGGGTGGCGACGCCGGTCGGGCAGCGGTCGGTGTGGCAGGATTCCGACTGGATGCAGCCCACGGCGAACATGAAGCCGCGCGCCGCGTTGCACCAGTCGGCGCCCAGCGCCATGGCGCGGATGATGTCGAAGGCGGTGATGACCTTGCCGGCGACGCCGAGCTTGATGCGCCCGCGCGCGCCGATGCCGACCAGGGCGTTGTGCACGAAGTAGAGGCCCTGGCGCATCGGCTTGCCGATATGGTCGATGAATTCCATCGGTGCGGCGCCGGTGCCGCCCTCCTTGCCGTCGACGACGATGAAGTCGGGATAGAGGCCGGTCTCCAGCATCGCCTTGCAGATCGCCAGGAACTCCCACTCGTGGCCGATGCAGAGCTTGAAGCCGGCCGGCTTGCCGCCTGAGAGACGGCGCATCTCGGCGATGAAGCGCATCATCTCGACCGGCGTCGTGAAGGCCGAATGGTGCGACGGCGAGATGCAATCCTCGCCCATCGGCACGCCGCGCGTCAGCGCGATCTCGCGGCTGACCTTGGGCGCCGGCAGCACGCCGCCATGGCCCGGCTTGGCGCCCTGGCTGAGCTTTAGCTCGACCATCTTGACCTGCGGATTGGTGGCGCCCGCGGCGAACTTCTCGGGCGAGAAGGTGCCGTCGGGATTGCGCGCGCCGAAGTAGCCCGAGCCGAGCTCCCAGATGATGTCGCCGCCATTCTCGCGATGGTGGGGGCTGTAGCCGCCTTCGCCGGTGTCGTGCGCGAAGCCGCCCTTCCTGGCGCCACCGTTCAGCGCCCGGATGGCGTTGGCGCTGAGCGCGCCGAAGCTCATCGCCGAGATGTTGAGCACCGAGGCCGAGTAGGGCTGAGTGCACTCGGTATCGCCGATCATGATGCGGAACGGTTCCTTGGCGACCGGCCGCGGCGCGATCGAATGGGCCATCCACTCGTAGCCGTCGCTGTAGACGTCGTAGTGGGTGCCGAACGGTCGCACGTCGAGCGCCATCTTGGCGCGCTGATAGGCCACCGCACGGCGGTCGCGGCTGAACGGCATGCCGTCCTTGTCGCCCTCGAAGAAGTACTGGCGGAGCTCCGGACGGATGCCTTCGAAGATGAAGCGGAAGTGCGCCAGGATCGGGTAGTTGCGCAGGACCGAGTGGGATTTCTGGAAGAGGTCGATCGTGCCGACGATAGCGAGGAAGAGGGCGACGCTGAAGCCGATCGCCAGCAGGATCGACTGCTGATCGACCGCCAGGGCGACGGCGAAACCCACCGTCGACAGCATCGCCAGGGTGTACGCGATGAAGCGCGGGGTGAGGGGCAGCAGCAGGGGCGACATCACATCCTCACTTTGGTCGAACCGACCCCGACGGTGCCTGGTACCAGTTCACGGGTGTCACGATCATGACGCCGTGGGTTCACCCTGGCGGACCTCCCCGACCCGCCGAGGATAGCGCGTTATTTCCTCCGTCCGCTGCGGGAAATCGCCTGCAGTGCCTTCAGGTGGGAGGCGGTGGCCGACAGCGCCTTGCGCTCGATGGCGCGGTAATGGCGGATCAGCTCGAGGCCGCGCGGCGTCAGCACCGCGCCGCCGCCGGTCTTGCCGCCGGTCTGCGCCGAGACCAGAGGCTCGGTGAAGCTCTGGTTGATCTCCGCCACCAGCTCCCAGGCGCGCTTGTAGGACATGTTCATCGAACGTCCGGCGGCCGAGATCGACCCTTCGCTGGCGATGCGTTCGAGCAGCGCCACCTTGCCCGGGCCGAGCCGGCCCTCCTGGTCGAAATCGATGCGGATGCTAAGACGCGGCATCGCGGGTCTCCCAAGGTACGCTCTGTTGCGACAAACGCGCCTCCTCAGGGTGAGGCTGTGCGCTTAGGGATGTTCGGGCCATGGTCTAGCTACGCTCGAACGAAACGCTCTTGATCACCGCATAGACCGGCCGTCCCGGCGCCAGCGCCAGGCGCTGCACCGACTTGGCGGTGAGCCGCGCCGTCAGGTTGGCGCCGTTGCAATCGAGGCGAACGTCGGCCTGCGCGCCGCCGGCGCTGGGCGTGATCGACACGATGCGGCCCGCCAGGACGTTCAGCGCGCTGATCTGCTCGGGCGGCTTGAGCGACAGCATCACGTCGCGGCCGCGGATATAGGCGCGGACGGCGCTGCCTGGCGGGGCGCTGAGCTGCGGCACCTGCAGCTCGCCCGCGGCCGTGGCCAGCACCGAGAGCTGGAAGGCCGCGTCGTGGCGCGCCACCGTTGCGGCGAGCACGCTGCCGCCCTCGCCGGCCTCGGCTTGCGAGAGGATGTCGGCCACCGGCCCGACGGCCGTCACCTGGCCTTCGCTCAGGATCACGACCGTGGTCGCCAGGCGCGCCACCTCGGCCACCGAATGGCTGACATAGAGGATCGGCACGCCCGCTTCATCGCGCAGCCGTTCGATGTAGGGCAGGATCTCCGCCCGCCGCGCCTCGTCGAGCGAGGCCAGCGGCTCGTCCATCAGCAAGGCCCGCGGCTGGGCGAGCAGGGCGCGGCCGATGGCGACCCGCTGCGTCTCGCCGCCGGACAGCGAGTCGGGACGCCGCTCGAGCAGGCGGCCGATGCCCAGCAGGTCGACGACCGAGGC
Source organism: Alphaproteobacteria bacterium (assembly GCA_013290035.1). Classification (GTDB taxonomy): domain Bacteria; phylum Pseudomonadota; class Alphaproteobacteria; order Reyranellales; family Reyranellaceae; genus Reyranella. The sequence goes on along the minus strand of JABCYT010000074.1, from coordinate 5,604 downwards.
AAGGTTGGCCGCCGCTCCGCCGCCGCCCGCGAACCAGCGTCCGTAGAGCAGGTTGCTGCGCACACTGAGATGCGGGAAGAGGCGGCTGTCCTGGAAGACGTAGCCGATGCGGCGCCGATGCTTGGGCACGAAGACGCCGCGCGCGGTGTCGACCAACACCTGGCCGTCGATGGCGATGCGGCCGCGATCGGGCCGGATCAGCCCGCCCACGATGTCGACCAGGGTGGTCTTGCCCGAGCCCGAGCGGCCGAACAGCGCCGTCAGTCCGGGGACTGCCGAGAATCGTGCGCTGAGATGGAAGCTCTCGCGCGCATGGTCGACATCGACCTCCAGGCTCATGCCGCCATCTGCCGGACGCCGATGCGCCGCGCCAGAAGCTCCGAGCCGAGCAGCGCCACCATCGAGAGGGCGATCGACACCAGGGTGAGCCGCATCGCGCCGGCATCGCCGCCGGGGACCTGCGTCAGGGTGTAGATCAGCGACGGCAGGGTCTGTGTCTCGCCCGGGATGTTGGACACGAAGGTGATGGTGGCGCCGAATTCGCCCATCGACTTGGCGAAGCACAGGATGGCGCCGGCGATCACGCCGGGCAGGCAGAGCGGCAGGGTGATGGTGGCGAACACCAGGAACGGATGGGCGCCCAGGGTGCCCGCCGCCGATTCGAGGCGCGTGTCGACCGCCTCGATCGACAGACGAATGGCGCGCACCAGCAGCGGAAAGCCCATCACCGCGCAGGCGAGCGCCGCGCCGGTCCAGCGGAAGGAGAAGACGATGCCGAACTGCTCGTCGAGGAAGGCGCCGATCGGCCCGCGCTTGCCGAACGAGATCAGCAGCAGGTAGCCGGTCACCACCGGCGGCAGGATGAGCGGCAGGTGGACCAGCGTGTCCAAAAGGCTCTTGCCCCAGAATCGTCGGCGCGCCAGCAGCCAGGCGACGGCAATGCCGAACGGCAGGCTGGCCAGGGTCGCCGTGGTGGCGACCAGCAGGCTCAGCCGGACCGCCGTCCATTCCTCGGGCGTCATGTCCCGGTGGCGGACTTCACCAGAACCGTGAAGCCCTGCTTCTCGAACGCCGTGCGCGCCTTGGCGCTGCGCAGGAAGTCGAGGAACGCCGTGGCGTCGACGTTCTTGGAATCCTTGACCAGCGCCGCGGGATAGATGATCGGCGGATGCGAGTCCTCGGGGAAGGCGGCCACGATCTTGACGTTGGGCTCGGCGGCCGCGTCGGTGCTGTAGACGATGCCGAGCGGCGCCTCGCCGCGCGCCACCAGCAGGAGCGCGGCGCGCACGTTCTCGGCCTGCGCCAGGTGATCCTTCACGTCGTTCCAGGCGCCGAGCTTCTCGAGCGCCGCCTTGCCGTACTTGCCGACCGGCACCGAATCGACATTGGCCATGGAAAGCCGGCCGCCGTTCAGCGCCTTGGCGAGATCGGCGCCCTTGATGTCGACGTGCGTGATCTTGGAATCCCTGGGCGCGATCAGCACGATCTTGTTGCCCAGAAGGTTGAAGCGGGTGTCGGCCTTGATCAGGTTCTTGCCAGCCAGGTAGTCCATCCAGTCGAGGTCGGCGGAAATGAACAGGTCGGCCGGTGCACCCTGCTCGATCTGCTTGGCGAGCGCCGAGCTCGCGGCATAGGAGATCTTGGGCGCGGGCTTGCCGGTGTCCGTGGACCAGCCGGTCGCGATCTCGTCGAGGGCGTTCTTCAGGCTGGCCGCGGCGAACACCACCATGTCGTTCTGCGCCTGGGCGATGCCCGGCAGCAACGACAAGGCAAGCGCCAAGCCGAGCCAACTCCGTCTCTTCAACATACCAGCCTCCGTTTCAGGGAGCCGGTATAGTCGACTGCATATAACGTCGCGTCCAGAGCTTGTTTGCAGCGAGGCTGAGCCGGCGGATCGCCACCAATAGCATGACCAGCAGCGAGGCGATCAGCACCTTGTGGGCGGGCCTGAGCCCGATGTCGAAGTCGATGGTGAGATTGGCCATCAGTACGCGGGCCGGATCGATGCCGTTCACCAGCCCGTACCAGGCGGTTTCGAACAGCACGGCGGCCAGGGTGGCGCTGATCGCCAGCACGGCAAGGCCGGTGTAGCGCGTGCGCAGTTTCGCCGGCATCACGCGCCACAGCATCAGCCAGGTAAACAGGCCGGCGGTGAAGGCGGGCTCGCCGATCTTGACCTTGGACTGAATGAAGAAGTGGATGATGGCGATGAAGGCGGCCGGATAGATCAGCCAGTGCAGGCGCTTCCAGTTGCGCCTGAGCCGCTTCTGCCAGCCGTCGGTCGAGGTGACGGCCAGCGCCACCAGCGCCAGCAGCGCCACGAAGCCGATGGTGAGATAGAAGCGCTTGGCGATCTCCGTGGCGACCACGATCAGGTTCCATTTCTGGTCGAGCACGTAGATCAGGAAGTGCGCCCCGGCATAGCACGCGGCCGCCACGCCGATGCGCCGGCGGATGTGGATCAGCGGCATCCAGTCGAACAGCGCGCGCGCCGGCGTCATGGCCAGCGACAGCATCAGGAAGATGACGGCCCAGTCGCCGGTGGCATGGGTCGCCGCGGTTACGGGCCGCGGCTCCAGCCCACCCGTGTACCAGCGCCAGGCGAGCTCCACCGCCGGCAGGCAAAGCCCGATCAGCGTGGCGAGACGCAGCCAGAAGATTTTTTGTCTTGCGGTCACGGCGCCAAGCTACGCGAACCGCCGATCAACGGAAGGTCAAACTTGCGTCATCCAGGCGCGGCGTCCCGTCTCATTGGACGCGGCGTGCCCATTCCAAGCCCATCTGTCATCCTGAGCGAAGCGAAGGATCTCATGCCCGTGGCAAGCGACGATGAGGTCCTTCGCTGCGCTCAGGACGACAATGGCGCCTCATCTCTGATTGCCGAACAGCAGCCGGTACGTGCCGATGGTCGGCGCCACCGAAACGCCGAAAGTCTTCAGGTTCGCCAGGGTGAACGTCACCCGGGCCGCCGCGCCCACGGCGCCGGCCTCGCCGCCCTCCAGCAGCACGACCCATTCGGCTTCGTCGGCCTTGGGATGATCCATGCTCTTGTCCTGCAGCGGCGCATTGGCGACCTCGGGGTCGTTCTCGCCCGCTGCAGCGCCCACCACGCCGGGCCGCGCGATGGCCTTGGGTAGGGCGGTCTCCTTCAGCCAGGCCATCAGCGCCCGGCGCTTGTGCGGATCAGGTGCGAATTTCACGGCAGCGATGGCACCGCCTATGCCGTGCGTCAGGTCGACCTGCATGCGCAGGGTCATGCGGTTGAACTGGGTGAAACGGGCCATCACCGCCTGCGTCCATGGCGTCTGGTTGGCCAGCAAGGCGAGATAGCCCGGCCTGGCGAGATCGCCGACCGTGTCGCATTCGTAGGTCGCGAGATATTTCGGCGTGCCGCGCACCGCGACGTAGCGGCGGGCGCGGCGGAATCCCGGCAGGTTGACCCTCTCGTCGATGTGCTCGCGATTGTACCATTCGTTGAAATCGCGTTCGTCGCGCGCCTTCACCTCGTTGAAGACGATCAGCATTCCCTTGCCGTGCAGAGGCATGGTTCCTTCCTTCTCCCTGGTCGGTCCATCATACGACAACTGGACCGGCGCTTTGACAGCACTGCTGGCATTGCGATGGCAAGCCCCCCAACGGGTGGTAGGTTGTGGCGTATTCCGGCCAAGGAGAGGAAACACCATGAAAATCGCCAAGATCGAGGATCTGCATTGCAACGCTGGCTGGCGCGACTTCTCGTTTGTGAAGATCACCACCGACGACGGGCTGGTCGGCTGGTCGGAATACAATGAAGGCTACGGCAGCGCCGGCCTCACCGCCGTCATCCGCCGCATGGCCCAGAGCCTGATCGGCCAGGATCCGCGGCCGATCGAGCGCATCATGACGACCTTCTATGCCGTCACGCGTCAGGCGCCGGGCGGCATGAACCAGCAGGCCATGGCCGCCATCGAGAACGCGCTGGTGGACGTCAAGGCCAAGGCGCTGGGCGTGCCGGTCCATGAATTGTTCGGCGGCCCGGTGCGCGATCGCCTGCCGCTCTACTGGTCGCATTGCGGCTCCTACCGCTTCAGCAACGCCCAGGTGATGGGCGTCGAGCCGGTGCGCTCGCTCGACGACCTGGTGAAGCTGGGCAAGCACGTGAAGGAGCGCGGCTTCAAGGCGCTCAAGACCAACATCTTCCGCTTCGACCAGAAGCCGCCCTACATGCACCAGCCGGGCTTCGCGCGCGGCCCGGGCTATCCCGAGCTCAATCCCGACGGCGCGGTGCTGGGGGCGATCTCCGACGGGCTGGCGGCGTTCCGCGACGGCGCCGGCCACGACATGGGCATCCTGCTCGATTCGAACTTCAACTTCAAAACCGAGGGCTACATCAAGGTCGCGCGCGTCTGCGAGCCCTACAATCTTTTCTGGCTGGAGATCGATTCCTACGATCCCGAGGGCCTGCGCCTGATCCGCGACCGCGCCTCGATGCCGATCGCCTCCTGCGAATCGCTGTTCGGCCGCCGCCAGTTCCGGCCGTTCTTCGAGAACCGCTCGATCGACGTGTCGATCATCGACGTGCCGTGGAACGGCCTGATGGAATCGCTCAAGATCGCCGCCATGGCCGAGGCCTACGAGATCAACTGCGCGCCGCACAATTTCTACGGCCACATGTCGACCCTGATGAGCGCCAACCTGTGCGCCGCCATGCCCAACTTCCGCATCATGGAAATCGATATCGACGACGTGCCGTGGAAGGACGATCTGGTCACGCATCCACCGGTCATCCAGAATGGCGAGCTGATCGTGCCGACCCGGCCCGGTTGGGGCGCCGACATCAACGAGGAAGCGGTGCGGGCACATCCGCCCAAGAATCCGCATCCCTGAGCATTTCCTGAAATCGGAGGAGACAACATGGTCTACGAGCTTCGCTGCTATACCCTGGCGCCCGGCAAGATGCCGGACTATCTCAAGGCCGCCGAGACGATCGGCCGGCCCGCGCGGGGCCAGAACTTCGGCGTCAACCACGGCTACTGGACGGCCGAGTTCGGCGCGCTCAACCAGATCTGGCACCTGTGGAAGTACGACAGCTACGAAGAACGCTCGCGGCTGCGGGGCGAGCTCGCCAAGAACAAGGCGTGGACCGAGGGCTACGTGCCCGTGATTCGCCCGTTGATCCAGCGTCAGGACTTGCGGCTCATGAACCCGGTCGTCGACATCCTTCCCGACGACGGCACCACCGGCAACGTCTACGAGCTGCGCATCTACCGCACCGTCCTGGGCGGCGCCCAGCAATACGGCGAGAACTTCAAGAAGGTCCGGGCTGCCCGCGACAAGTACTCGAAGATCTGGGGCGCCTGGACCGGCGAGTTCCCGCAGCCCAACGAGTGGATCCATCTGTGGCGCTACAAGAACCTCGAGGAGCGCTTCAAGGCGCGCGGCGATGCGATGAAGGATCCCGATTGGCAGGCCTATCTCGCCAAGGGCCCGCCGCTCTTAGCCGAGATGCATTCGACCCTGCTGATGCCGACGAACTATTCGCCGCTAAAGTAGGCGTCGCTCGGAGGAAGCGCACAAAGCGCGCTTCCTCCTCATGCTCCTCTCCCCTGCCATGTTCCTCTCCCC
>JABCYT010000073.1 GCA_013290035.1 Alphaproteobacteria bacterium | reverse complement strand
GCGGCATACCTGCTCCGCGTTGGTCATTTCCATATAGTACTTGCGCATGTCCCATGCACCGGTCGGGCAGCGCTCGGCGCACAGTCCGCAATGCAGGCAGACATCCTCGTCCTTGGCCATGATGCGCCCGGTCCTGAGGTCGTTGCCGATATAGAGGTCCTGGGTCGGGTTGAGCGCCGGCGCCATCAGCCGGCCGCGCAGATCCTTCTCCTCACCGTTCTCGGTGAAGGTGATGCAGTCCATCGGGCAGATGTCGACGCAGGCGTCGCACTCGATGCACAGCGCGCCGGTGAACACCGTCTGCACGTCGCAGTTCAGGCAGCGCTGCGCCTCCTTGAAGGCGAGCTTGACGTCAAAGCCCAGCTCGACCTCGGCCATGATGTCCTTCAGCGCCTCCTGCTTGGCGCGGTGCGGGACTTTCAGGCGGTGGTCGATGGTCGGCGCGTTGTCGTAGCTCCACTCGTGGATGCCCATCTTCTGGCTGACGACGTTGACGCCGGGCGCCGGCCGCTCTTCGGGATTCTCGCCGATCAGCATCTTGTGGATGGAGATCGCGGCGTCATGGCCGTGGGCAGCGGCCCAGATGATGTTCTTGGGGCCGAAGGCAGCGTCGCCGCCGAAGAACACGCGGGGCTCGCTGCTCTGGAACGTCTTCTCGTTGAGCTTGGGCAGGCCCCATTTGTCGAACTCGACGCCGGCGTCCTTCTCGATCCACGGGAAGGCGTTCTCCTGGCCGATCGCCACCAGCACGTCGTCGCATTCGAAATGCTGGTCGGGCTCGCCCGACGGGATCAGCGAACGGCGGCCCTTGGCGTCGTACTCGGCCTTGACCTTTTCGAACAGCACGCCGGTGATCCGGCCGTTGTTGTGCGTGACTTCCTTCGGCACCAGCATGTTGAGGATGGGGATGTCCTCGCCCATCGCGTCTTCCTTCTCCCACGGCGAGGCCTTCATCTCCTCGAAGCCGGAGCGCACGATCACCTTCACGTCCTCGCCGCCCAGGCGGCGGGCGGTGCGGCAGCAATCCATCGCGGTATTGCCGCCACCCAGCACGATCACCCGCTTGCCGACCTTGCTGATATGGCCGAACGAGACCGACGACAGCCAGTCGAGGCCGATATGGATGTTGCTGGCGGCTTCCTTGCGCCCGGGCACGTCGAGGTCGCGGCCGCGCGGGGCGCCTGAGCCGACGAAGACCGCGTCGTAGCCTTCCGCCAGCACCGCCTTCATCGACTCGATCTTCTTGTGGCGGAACTCGATGTTGCCGATGTCGGTGATGTAGCCCACTTCCTCGTCGATCACCGACTCAGGGAGACGGAAGTGCGGGATCTGGGTGCGGATGAAACCACCCAGCTTGGGATCCTGGTCGTAGATCACGATCTCATAGCCCAGCACGGCGAGATCGCGCGCCACGGTGAGCGAGGCCGGGCCGCCGCCGACGCAGGCGATGCGCTTGCCGTTCTTCTCCGGCGCCTTGGGCATGCTGGCCTTGATGCCCTCGTCGTCCTTGAAGTCGGCGGCGACGCGCTTGAGGCGGCAGATCGCGACCGGCTCCTTCTTGCCCTTCACCAGTGTCTCGTCCTCGACCCGGCTGCGCCGGCAGGCCGGCTCGCAGGGGCGGTCGCAGGTGCGGCCGAGGATTCCCGGGAAGACATTGGACTTCCAGTTGATCATGTAGGCGTCGGAGTAGCGCCCGTGGGCAATCAGCCGGATGTACTCGGGGACCGGGGTATGGGCGGGGCAGGCCCACTGGCAGTCGACGACCTTGTGGAAGTAATCCGGATTCTTGATATCGGTCGGCTTCAACAGAAACTCCAGGCGGCCAATTTCCCGGTACAGGGCCGCGGGCCGGTAAATGACGGTTTAGAATACCGTATATGGGTCGCGCATTGGGGATATTTGGAGGCGATACGTCAAGGTTTCTGTGCGGCAAACCGTTGCCCTGACACAGAAATCCCCCACCCTGAACAAGGGCTTGTCACGTGCGCTGTCGATAGGCGCTGGGTGAGGTTCCCGCAGCACGGCGGAACATGGCGCTGAAGGCGCTGACGCTGTCGTAGCCGAGATCGAGCGCCACCTGGGTCACGGGCGCGCCGCTGCCCAATCGGCCCATGGCTTCGAGCACGCGGGCCTGCTGGCGCCATGCCGCGAAACTGAGGCCTGTCTCGCTCTGGAAAAGTCGGGCCATGGTGCGCTCACTGGCGTGTACAGTGTGTGCCCATTCGCCCAAGGTGCGCCGGTCGCCCGGCTCGTCGAGCAGTGCCCGGCAGAGCGTCGCGAGCCGCTTCGACCGCGGCATCGGCAGGTGAAGTTTCAGGGCCTGCGAGCCGTGCAGCTCGTCCACGAGAAGGGCGACGACGTGGCCCGCCGGGCCGTCTTCGTCGTACTGCAGCGGCAGTTCCGTCGCCCGCACGATCAGTTCGCGCAAGAGCGGCGAGACCTGCAGCACCCGGCACGCGAGCGGCATCGCGGCGGCCGCATCGTCGCGCAGATAGAGAGTGCGCATGGTGACCTGGTCGAGCATCTCAATGCCGTGCACGGTTCCGGCCGGCATCCAGAGCGCACGCTGCGGCGGCACGACCCACATGGCTTGACTGGTGATCACGCGCATCGTGCCGGCGGGGGCGTAGATGAGCTGCGCACGCTCGTGGCTGTGCGGCTCGATGACGAAATCCTGGGGAAAGTCCTTGGGCATGGCCGCCACCGCGCGGGGTACATGCTGGTAGTCCGCTGGGTCGGTCGACTTTTGGCCGTTTTGCGACATAGGTTGTCAGTTTAGCGCAAGACAGACAAAGAACAATAAGTAGGCTCTATGGCGCGCACTTATTATTGATGACCCGATCCATGAGCCACGCCAGTCCCACCTCCATTCTGCTCAATATCGGCCACGCCATGGATCACTGGATCCTGGTCGTCTTCGCCTACAGCTGGGGCGTGATCGCCGGCGTATGGGGCGTCGAATGGACCGAGCTCACGCCGTTCAACTACGGCGCGCTCTTCATGTTCGGCGCGGGCTCGATCGTGAGCGGCCGGCTGGGCGACCATTGGGGCCGCTGGATCATGATGGTGATCTTCTTCGCCGGCATGGGAGGATCCTCGCTGGTGATCGCGCTCTGCTCCAACAAGTGGCAGATCGGCGCCGCGCTCACCCTGATGGGCGCCTTCGCCTCGATCTACCATCCGGTCGGCATCCCGATGCTGGTGCAGAAGGCCAGGAATTTCGGCTTCACCATCGGCCTCAACGGCCTGGCGGGCAACATGGGCATCGCCATCGCCGCCGGCGTCTCGGTCTACATCGCCCAGCGCTTCGGCTGGCAGATGGCCTTCATCCTGCCCGGCGTCATCTGTCTCGTCTGCGCCGTGGCCTTCGTCCTCCTGGTGCCGCGCGAGGAAGAGGCGCCGGCCAAGCGCAAGCCCAAGATGAACGACCTGCCGCCGGGCGTGATGGCGCGCGTGTTCGCCATCATGACCTTCAGCGCCGTGAGCGGCAGCATCATCTTCAGCTTCACCACCAACGGCAACGGCGAGCTTTTGCGCGAGCGGGTGAAGGGCGTGGTGCAGGATCCGGCCGAGCTGGCGGCCATGCTGTTCGTGATCTTCTCGCTGGCGTCGCTCGCCCAGCTCGTGGTCGGCAAACTGATCGACCGTTTCCCGCTCAAGACGGTCTACTTGCCGATCTTGCTGCTGCAGGTGCCGCTGTTCCTGATCGCCTCGCAGGTGCAGGACTGGGCGCTGTTCATCACGGCGATCGCCTTCATGCTGCTGGTGTTCGGCGCCATCCCCTTCACCGACGCCATGATCGTGAAATACATCGACGACCGCATGCGCAGCCGGGTCACCGGCGCCCGCCTGGCGATCGGCTTCGGCGTCAGCTCCTTCGTCGTGGCGCTGATGGGCCCGACCGTGAAGGCGGCGGGCTTCCCGACCCTGCTGATGGCCCTGGCCGTCGTGGCGTTCTGCTCGTTCCTCGCCATCTCGATGCTCCCCGCCGACCGCGAGATGGGCAAGGCGGCGCTGAAGCCGGCAGAGTAAAACGCGCCGCCCGCCGCGCGCGCGTAATCGCGCTCCAGGGAGCTAGCGCTTTGTCGCGATGGCTCGGGCCAGAAGCTTCCGGAGGTCCAAGGCACTCAGCCTGTTGAGCCGCGCCAGCACGGTCGGATAGCCGAGGTAGTGATCGGTGACGAAGAAAGTCCGCGGGTCGGCCTGCAGGAGGTGATCGCGCGTCTCATCGCCCACCTTGAGCACGATCGACTCTCCATCCTGGTGCAGGCGCGCCAGCAACCGGCCGCGCTGGCGCCAGGCCGGCGTGCCGTAGGACGTGCCTTCCTCGACGTCCGGCAGGGCGCCGGCCACACGTCGGATTGCCGCGAGGGAAAGCTTGCGCTGGACCATGGCCGAACCGCAGAGTGCGCGGCCAGGGGCAGAAGGAAAAGAAGAATGTCCGCAGCTTCCGCCGTTCCGGTTCCGGCCTCGCACCTCGACGTCGCGCGCGACGCCGAGCCCGCGACCAAAGCCGCCAATGCGGCAATGGCCGCCAAGCTGCCGTTCGGCGATGTCGCGGCCTTCGAGGCGGCCAAGCGCGGCCTGGTCGCGCCGGTGCCCGACGGCATGGTGCGCTCGGCAAGCGGCCGCGTGCTGTGGAACCTGGGCGAGTACGCCTTCATCGACGGCGCGCTGGCACCGGCGACGGTCAATCCCAGCCTGTGGCGCATGGCCCGCCTCAATCTCGCCAACGGCCTGTTCAAGGTGACGGACAGGCTCTACCAGCTGCGCGGCTTCGACATCTCGAACATGACGGTGATCGAGGGCGACAGCGGCCTGATCCTGATCGATCCGCTGACCACCGCCGAGGTCGCGCGCGCCGCCCTCGCGCACTATTACGCGCATCGCCCGAGGAAGCCCGTGGCGGCCGTCATCTACACCCACAGCCACGTCGACCATTACGGCGGCGTGCGCGGCGTGATCGACGAAGCCGACGTTCTGGCGGGCAAGGTGCCGGTCATCGCGCCGACAGGATTCATGGAGGCGGTGTCCGGCGAGAACGTGCTGGCCGGCATGCCGATGGGCCGCCGCGCGCAGTTCCAGTTCGGCACCATGTTGCCGCGCGGACCGCGCGGCCAGGTCGATGCCGGCCTCGGCAAGGGCATCGCGCGCGGCACGCCCGGCCTGATCGCGCCGACCCAGAGCATCGTGCAGCCGGTCGAGGAGCACACGATCGATGGCGTCAGGATCATCTTCCAGCTCGCGCCCGAGACCGAGGCGCCGGCCGAGATGCACATGTTCTATCCGCAGCTCCGCGTGCTCAACATGGCAGAGAATGCCTGTCCGCTGTTGCACAATTTCATCCCGCTGCGCGGCGCCGTGGCGCGCGATCCGCGCATCTGGGCCAAGTATATCGGCGACGCCATCGCGCTCTACGGACCGGGCAGCGAGATCCTGATCGGCCAGCACCATTGGCCGACCTGGGGCAAGCAGGCAGTGCTCGATCATCTCGCATCGCAGCGCGACCTCTACAAGTACATCCACGACCAGACGCTGCGCCTGATGAACAAGGGTTGGCGGCCGGCCGAGATCGCCGAAGCGATCGACCTGCCGCCGGGCCTGGCCGAACGCTGGTCGGTGCGCGGCTATTACGGTTCGGTCAATCACAACGTGAAGGCGGTCTATCAGCGCTATCTCAGCTGGTACGACGCCAACCCCTGCAATCTCCATCCGCTGCCGCCGGCGCGCGCGGCCGCCAAGCTCGTCGACTACATGGGCGGCGCGGCGGCGGCGATCGCGCGCGCCAGGGCCGACTTCGCCCGGGGCGAGTACCGCTGGGTTGCCCAGGTGATGAAGGAGGTCGTCTACGCCGAGCCCGCCAACATCGAGGCCCGCGCGCTCTGCGCCGATGCGCTGGAGCAAATGGGCTACCAGGCCGAATCGGCGACGTGGCGCAACGCCTTCCTCTACGGCGCCCAGGAGTTGCGCCACGGCGTCTTCCCGCTGCCGGCGCGGAGCGGCATGGGCGCCGATACGCTGGCCGGCCTCACCAGCGACGTGTTCTTCGACATGATGGCGATCCGTCTCGATCCGGCGAAGGCCGTCGGCCAATCCACAGTGATCAACTGGCATTTCACCGACCGCGACGAGAAGCTCGTGCTCACCCTCAGCCATTGCACCCTGAGCCATCGCCTGGGCGAGTGGTCGGACTCAGCGGCCGCGTCGATCATCACGACGCGCCGCACGCTCGATGCCATCGTGCTGGGCAAGCTCGCCGCGCCGGACGCGCTGGCCTCGGGCGCCCTCAAGATCGAGGGCGACCCCTCTCGGCTGGCCGCGCTATTCGCCATGTTCGAACAGCCTGCGGGTCTCATGTTCGACATCCTCACTCCCGGTGAAGGCAGGCCCTGAAGAGGCGCCGCGCTTGACATCCGTCGGGCCGCCCCGTGTGATGGCGGTAATAAGACGCATAAGCGCTTAACGGTTCTCAGGGAGGACTTGATGTCCAAGAGCAAGATCGCCCGCTTTGTGGGCGGGGCGGCGGCTGCCGTCGCCGCAGTGGCTTTGGCGGCATCCGCCCAGGCACAGGAAAAGAAGATCAAGATCGGCGTCGTCTACGATCTCACCGGCCCGTTCGCCGGCGGCGGTTCGGAGCTGCAATACACCGGCGCCAAGATCATGCTCGACTACTTCATCAAGCAGGGCGGCGTCGAAGGCTACAAGATCGAGGCGGTCTACGCCGACGCCCAGAGCAAGCCCGACGTGGCGATCAACGAAGCCACGCGCCTGGTCGAGCAGGAAAAGGTCGACATGCTGCTGGGCTTCTATGCCTCGGCCGAGTGTGTTCCGGCCGCCGCCAAGGTCGAGCAGCTCAAGAAGTTCATGTGGATCACCACCTGCATTTCCAGCGCGGTGCTGGAGAACCGTCACCTGCATTATGTCTTCCGGCCGCAGGTCAGCGGCAACCTCTACGGCAAGGCGGCGACCGACTTCATCGCCAACTACTCGAAGGAGAGGTTCGGCAAGGATCCCAAGGACCTGCGCGTGGCCATCATCCACGAGGATGGCTCCTATGGCGTCGACGTCTCCAAGGGCGACGAACTTGGCGCCAAGAAGCAGGGCTTCAACATCGTGCTGAAGGAAGGCTATTCGATCAGCGCCCCCGACCTGTCGGCGCTGGTCACCAAGCTGAAGCGCGCCAAGCCCGACGTCATCTTCCACACCGGCTACAATCCCGACATCACGCTGCTGCTGCGCCAGGCGCGCGAGCAGGGCCTGAAGTTCGGCGCCCTGGTCGGCCAGGGCGCGGGCTACGGCGTCTACGACAAGCTGAAGGACAGCCTGGGCGCGGACTCCAACTACCTCTTCAACATCGATCCGATCTCGATTTGGCTCACCAACCCCAAGAGCCTCGATCCGAAGCTGCCGCCGATGATCAAGATGATCGGCGACGAGTTCGACAAGCTGAAGCCGGGCACGCCGATCAAGTCGGCCCATATCGGCATGGCCGCCAGCAATACCTATCTCTTCCTCAACGAGGTGCTGCCGCGCGCCATCAAGAAATACGGCGGCGTCGACGCCGAAGCGCTGCGCAAGGCGGCCATGGACGTCGACTTGCCCGAGGGTGGCACGATGCTGGGCTTCGGCGTGAAGTTCAACGGCGAGGACTCAGCCCTCGCCGGCCAGAACGAGCGGGCCTTCCCGGTCATCACCCAGTACATCGACGGCAAGGCCGTCGTGGTGTGGCCCAAGAGCCAGGCGCAGAGCGAGCCGGTGCTGCCGCTGCCGGCCGGCATGACCTACAGCTACAAGTAGGTGACGACCGCGGAGTAGAGTTTGGCGATGCTTGCCGTCGAAGGGTTGGTCAAGCGTTTCGGCGGTTTCACGGCCGTCAGCAACGTGTCGTTCAAGGTCGATCAGGGCGAGATCCTCGGCCTGATCGGCCCCAACGGCTCGGGCAAGAGCACGATCTTCAACATGCTGTCGGGCACGTTCCCGCCGTCGGCGGGCTCGATCAAGCTGGACGGGCACGAGATCTCGGGACTGGCGCCGCACCGCATCATCAATCGCGGCGTCGGCCGGACCTTCCAGATTCCGCGACCGTTCCGGCGGCTGACGATTTTCGAGAACGTGGAACTCGCCGGCTACTTCGGCCAGGGCCGGCACAGCCTCGCCAAGGCCGAGGAAGCGGCGGAACGGGCGCTCGCTCTGGTCGGGCTGCCGGTCGACCGGCACGCGAGCGTCGACGGGCTGGGCGCCGCCGGCCTCAAGAAGCTCGAGCTTGCCAAGGCGCTGGCGACCGGCCCCAAGCTGTTGCTGGCCGACGAGAGCCTGGGCGGGCTCGATGAAAAGGAAATGGACCAGGCGGCCGACATGCTGCGCAAGATCCGCGACGAGCTCGGCATCACCATCATCTGGGTCGAGCACATCATGGGCGTGCTGATGCGCGTGGTCGATCGGGTCATGGTGCTCGACCACGGCGAGAAGATTTCCGAGGGGCTGCCGAGCGCGGTGTCGAGCGATCCGCGGGTGATCGAGGTCTATCTCGGTACCGACGCGCACGCGACGCAGGCCGCCGCGGCAGAAGCGCGTCGCTGAGCGGGGCCCGGGCATGCTCGAGCTCAGATCGGTCGACGCAGGCTACGGCGGCTTCCAGGCCCTGTTCGGCGTCAGCCTCGACGTCAAGGCAGGCGAGGCGGTGGGTGTGATCGGCCCCAACGGCGCCGGCAAGACGACCTTGATGCGCGTCATCTCCGGGCTCATCCGGCCGCGCGCCGGGTCGCTGGCGATGGAGGGCACGGACCTCCTCGCCACGCCGGCGCACCAGATCGTCGGCTTGGGCATCGCCCATGTGCCGGAGAACCGTCGGCTGTTTCCCCGCCTCACGGTGGAAGAGAATCTCAAGATGGGCGCCTTCATGCCGCATGCGCGCGCCAAGTTCGCGCAACGGCTCGACTTCGTCTTCGACCTGTTCCCGCGGCTGAAGGAGCGCCGCACCCAGCTTGCCGGCACCATGTCGGGCGGCGAGCAACAGATGTGCGCGATCGGCCGCGCCCTGATGTCGGACCCCAAGCTGCTGCTGCTCGACGAGCCGTCGGCCGGGCTGGCGCCGGTGGTGGTGCAGCAGGTCTTCGAATTGGTGAAACGTATCCGCGGCGGTGGGCTCACCGTGCTGATCGTCGAGCAGAACGTGCAGCAGGTGCTGCGTGTGGTCGATCGCGCCTACCTGCTCGAGGCCGGTACCATCCGCACCTCGGGCACGTCGGCAGAGATGCTGGCGAGCGACACGATCAAACAGGCCTATCTCGGTGTGTAGTTCATATCAAGCGGACCGCGGGCCTCCGGCCCGCCTCATGAGCGGGCCGGAGGCCGGCGGTCCAATGAGGAGCGGGTGATGCAGGCATTCCTCGACATCTTCGACATCTACCTGCTTGAAGCGGCGATCAACGGCATCCTGTTCGGCGGCGTGCTGGCGCTGTTGGCGCTCGGCCTCAACCTGATCTTCGGCGTCATCGACGTCACCTGGATCTGCTACGCCGAGCTGATCATGATCGGCATGTACGGCATGTACTATCTCGTGTCGGTCTATGGCGTGCCGTACTGGGTCGCCGCGCCGCTCTGCATCCTGCTGGTGGCGGGGCTTGGCATGCTGCTGCATTTCCTGGTGATCGCGCCGTTGCTGTCCTCGCCGCCGATCAATCAGCTCCTGGCGACGGGCGGCGTGCTGTTCTTCCTGCAGAGCGCCGCCACGGTGGCCTTCGGCATCGAATTCCACAATATCGGCATCCAGCTGCCGGTGTTGC
>JABCYT010000072.1 GCA_013290035.1 Alphaproteobacteria bacterium | reverse complement strand
CTGGTTGGGGTAGTCTCTGCGGCCGGTGGCGATGATGGCGTCGCCGCGCACCGAGCGGACATCCTCGGGCGTGATCTCGGGATCGGGGTTGGCCATGGCGAAGATGATCGGCTTGGCCGCCATCGACTGGACCATCTCCTTGGTCACCGCGCCCTTGACCGACAGGCCGAAGAAGACGTCGGCGCCCTTCATCGCCTCCTCCAGGGTGCGCGCCTTGGTTCGCACGGCATGGGCGCTCTTCCACTGGTTCATGCCCTCGGTGCGGCCCTGCCAGATGACGCCTTTGGTGTCGCACAGGATGGCGTTCTCGTGCGGCAGGCCCATCGCCTTGACGAGCTCGATGCAGGCGATCGAGGCGGCGCCCGCGCCGTTCACCACCATCTTGATGTCCTTGATGTTGCGGCCGGTGAGATGCAGGGAGTTGATCAGGCCGGCGGCCGAGACGATGGCGGTGCCGTGCTGGTCGTCGTGGAAGATCGGGATGTCCATCAGCTCGCGCAGGCGCTGCTCGATGATGAAGCATTCCGGCGCCTTGATGTCCTCGAGGTTGATGCCGCCGAAGGTCGGTCCGAGATAGCGCACGCAATTGACGAATTCGTCGACATCCTTGGTGTCGACCTCGAGGTCGATGCAGTCGACGTCGGCGAAGCGCTTGAACAGCACCGCCTTGCCCTCCATCACGGGCTTGCTGGCGAGCGCGCCGATGTCGCCCAGGCCCAGCACGGCTGTGCCGTTGGAAATCACGGCGACCAGGTTGCCGCGCACGGTGTAGTCGTAGGCGGTGGCGGGCTCCCTGGCGATTTCCAGGCAGGGCGCGGCCACGCCCGGCGAATAGGCCAGCGCCAGGTCGCGCTGCGTGACCAGGGGCTTGGTGGCGACGATCTCGATCTTTCCCGGCCGCCCGCTGCGGTGCATGACCAGCGAATCGCCGTCGAGATCGCCCATCTCGTTGCTGACCATCGCCTCCGAGCTTTTGCTCGCCATTGTCGCTTCTCTCCCGGTTGAGACGGCATATTGGCGGCAATCCTCCGCCGGGGCCAGCCGGCCATGCCGTGCTGCAATGTAGGTGCGAAATGGGCCAGCGTCCCATTCTAGCGTAGGATCGCTTTCGCCATAGCAACTTCTGGTTTAACATTGTGAGAGGCATACAAGTTTGGGGGCAACGTATGGCAGAACCAGGACAAGCAGGATCGGTCACGGACGGTGCCGAGCAAAGAGTTGCGCGTTCTCTGCGAGAGGGATTTACAGTCACCTTCAACGCGAGCGAACCGGCGGCCGAGAAGACGGTCACGGCAGCATTCCTCCGCAATTTGCTTCTCGGATGCGTAACCGATCCGTCGATTGCGCCTGTGGGCGTGGCGATAGTCGGAGCAACGATCACGGGAAATCTTTCGTGCGTCGCATTCGGCTCAACGGCTGCGCCGCTGCCCGCGCTCGACCTTTCGAAGTGCGAACTCGCCGGCAA
Source organism: Alphaproteobacteria bacterium (assembly GCA_013290035.1). Lineage (GTDB taxonomy): Bacteria > Pseudomonadota > Alphaproteobacteria > Reyranellales > Reyranellaceae > Reyranella. Next base: position 8,331 of record JABCYT010000072.1, on the reverse strand, counting down.
ACTGGACCTGACCGATTCCTGCTTTTCCTCGGTCACTCTCACCGGCTGCTCCATGCACGGATTGAAGGCAACCTGGCTAAACGTCGACAACGGTCTTCGGGCCGACGATCTTTCATTCACATCATCCGATTCGATTGTCGTCGATTTGCAGGGATTGGTTGCGGGCGGAGACGTCACGATAAAGAATCTCGGACGGTCGGCACCAAATCTCGCCACTTGTCGGCTTCAACTTCACCACTCTCGCATCGGCGGATCGCTGTTTTGCGACGGCGCAAAATTGGTAAAGCAGTTCAGCGACAAGATCGAAGATGCCGCTCTCGATTTGAATGGCGCCAGAATAGCGGGGAACGTTTCCCTGACTGAGTCAGACCATCATCGATTCGAGTCGACCGGGGAGACAAGGCTCCTCGGTGCTGCGATCGACGGTCAACTGCTCTGCGCCGGTGCCTTTTTTCGGAACACCGACGGTGATGCTCTTTCGATGGATCGCGCCGCCATAGGGCGGAGTGCGTTCTTGGACGCATCTAAAAGATATCGCTTCGAGGCAGAAGGCGTCGTTCGTCTGGTCGGTGCCACGATCGGCGGCCAACTCTCGTGCGAGGGGGCGTCGTTCCGCAATCCCAAAAAGGACGCGCTGTTGATGCTGCGCGCTTGTGTGGGAGGCAGCGTTCTTCTGCGGGCTAGCGAGAAATATCGGTTCGAGGCGCAAGGCACGATCGACCTGATGGGGGCCAAAATCGGGGGCCGACTTTCATGCTTGGGCGCGCGCCTTGAGGGGGCGCACGCAGCAGCGCTGGTGCTGACGGGCGCTGAAGTTGCCGACAAGGTATTGCTCATCGAAGGCAAGACAGATCAGTTCCACGCAGATGGTCCTATAAGGCTGCAGGGGGCAAGGATCGGTAGTTCCCTCGAGTGTGTCGGCAAGTTCCTATCCGCCCGAGAGATCTTTGATTTCGACAATCTATCGGTTGGTCATAGCTTTAAAGTGCGCCTCGACGAGGAGTCAGGGGGTGAAGTTTGGCTGCGTGGTGCGCATGTCGGCGAACTTGACGACGACGGTGGGCAAGGCTGGGGACCGCGGCCATTGTTGCCACCCCCGGGGCCCCTGTCCGGCGTGTCGCTGCGCTTGGATGGATTTGTCTACGACAGGCTATCCAGCAGCGCACCGAGTGAACCCGTCGCCGCCGAACCGCCGAGGCGAGTGCCCAACGAGATTTGGCCACGACGGATTCAATGGCTTGGACGGCAAGTTTTCACCCTGGCACCGCGGCGCGACGACTATTTCCCACAGCCGCACGAACAGCTTGCAAAAGTACTGCGTCTGATGGGCCATGACTACGCAGCGCGACGCGTTGCCTGTCACAAGTCTGAACATGAGACTGCTTGCGGCATGGTTAGTTGGCCTATGTCGCTACTGATGTGGTTTTATCGACGGTTTTTCGGTGCTGGCTATTTGCCAATGAGGGCGCTGGCGACGGTGCTGGCGTTTTGGCTTCTGGGAACCGGACTGATCTGCTTGGCTCGCAGCATGAACGACGTCGACAGTGTCGTCCTCGCTCGCTCGATCGCACCGGTCGAGCTGGTTCGCTGGCTTGGCATCCCGGATATGGCGCCCAAATCGCCGACTGTCGAGGAGCCTCGCGACAGAAAAAGCGGCGAACGCACGATCTATGCTCCCCACGACAAGGTGCAAGCGCGGGCGCTTCCTTGCGCTGAGATCAAGGCGCCCCTCTACGCACTCGATTTAATGGTGCCGTTTGTCGGGCTACACACCGCCGACAAGTGCGACATGTCCGAGGGGGCGGCGTGGTGGTGGGTCTACGGCAAAGCGATCTATGAAATAATTGGTTGGGTTATCGTGGCGGTTGCCGCTCTCACCTGGGCCGGGGTGTTGCGCAAGGACACAGCCTGAAGCCCATCGGATAATTACTCCGGCGGCGGCAGCTTCAGCATGTCGTTGAAGCGCTTGCGGGCCGTCTCGTCGTCGACTTTTTCGTTAAGCGGCGCGTCGAAGCCCTTGGGCTGGGCGAGGTGGGCGAGCCACGGCATGGTCACCACCAGCGCCAGCACCACGAGTTGGGCGCCGATATAAGGAGCGAGCGCCCGCGCCAGCGGCCGGATCGCCGTCTTCTGGGCCATGGCGCTGCGCGCCATCATCACGGCATAGCCGCTGGGCGGCACCAGGAAGCTTGCCTGCAAAGCGAGCAGGGCCAGCACCGAGATCCACACCGCGTCGGGCGCGCGGGTCAGGATCGACGGCATGACGATCGGCACGATCACGAACACGATCTCGAAGGCGTCGAGCACGAAGGCCGACAGGCCGAACACCACCAGCACCGTGATGGCCGCCCCCGTGGCCCCGCCCGGCACCAGCTTCACCCAGGCATCGAGCAGGCGGTCGGTGCCGAAGGTGCGGAACACCAGGGTGAAGGTGGTCGCCGCGACGAACAGGGCGAACAGCGCGCCGGTCACCGCCATGGTGTCGCGCAGCACGTGCGAAAAGACGCCGGCGCGCAGGCCACCGCTCGCCCAGCCGAACAGCAGCAACGCCGTGCCGCCCATGGCCGCCGCTTCGACCGCATAGAAGTAGCCGGCGGCGACGCCCGCCAGCAGGCCGACCACGAACACAGCGGCGATGGCGGCCGTCACCCATTCGATCGCCGCCGGCCGCTCGGCGGGCCCGCGCGCTGGCGTCTGGCGGCCGAGGAACCAGGCGACCAGCAGGCAGAGCGCCAGGAAGATCGCCGCCGGCACCAGCGCGCCGCGGAAGATGTCCTGGGTGTTGACGATGCGCACCATCTCCTTGGTGACGTTGGTCGCCTCCGTATGGGCGCGCATCATGGCGTCGCCCAGCAGGATCAGGACCAGCGACGGCGGGATCACGACACCCAGCGTGCTGGCCACGCAGACCAGCGCCGTGCTCTCGGCCGCCGGCATGCCGCGGGCGGCGAGCTTGGGCGCGACGCTGCGCGACAGCATGGCGACGCTCGCCCCCACCGAGCCGTTCATCGGCGCCAGCAGTGCACCCAGCCCCAGCGTGGCGAGCGCTGGTGCGCCGCCGCTACGGCGGCCGAGCGCCACGCCGCAGCGGAACAGGCGATCGGCCAAGGGCAGGCGGTTGAGCAGCGCGCCCATGAAGACGTACAGCGGCAACGCCTGCAGCAGATCGGTCTCCAAGAGGCCGATGATGCGGCCGGGCAGCGCCGTCAGCAGCGGATATTCGATGCCGCCCAACAGCACGCCCACCGTGGCGAAGACCGCCGACACGCCCATCAGCACGGCAAAGGCGGGCAGTCCGGTCGCCAGCAAGGTGACCGCGACGGCCAGCAACATCCAGAGCCCGGCGCTTTCCACCTCTAGCGGTCTCGCTTCACGACGTCGATCAGCGCCTGGCAAAGTGCCAGCACTGCCAGCAGCAAGGCGGCGAGCTTGATGACGAAATAGCCGGGGTTGTAGGTTTCGGGAAATTTCTCCAGCGCCAGCACCGAGCGCAGTACGGTGGGCCCGACCGTCCAGATCATGAAGAGCGTCCACGGCACGACCGAGGCGAAGCCGCCCCAGCGCCCGATCGCGGACCGCACGCGCACCGGATAGTCGTGGGCGATGGCGTCGACCGCCAGGTGGGCGCGTTCGCGGGTGGCGAAGGTCATCGCCAGGCTGACATAGAGCGCGAAAAGCCACTGGCCGAGATCGTTGGCCTCGCGCGAGCCCCACTGCACGAAGTCGCGCAACGGCCATTGCAGGAACAGGATCAGCGTCACCGGCAGCACCAGCCAGCGGCCGGCTTCGACCAGCCTGCCCACCGCGCGATCGATGCCGCCGAGCCAACCCACGTCTATTTCCCCCAATTGGCCCCCAGCCGAGGGCAGCCCGATCATGCTAGACCGGGAGCCAACCGAGAGCCACCCGTGCCCGACAGCAACGCCCTTCCACCGCTCCCCGCCGACGCCACGCCGATGATGCGCCAGTACCTGGCGATCAAGGCGGCGCATCCCGACCATCTGCTGTTCTACCGCATGGGCGATTTCTACGAGCTGTTCTTCGACGATGCGGTCAAGGCCTCGGCCGCTCTCGACATCGCGCTCACCAAGCGCGGCCAGCATCTCGGCGAAGACATCAAGATGTGCGGCGTGCCGGTGCACAGCCACGAGGCCTACCTGTCGCGGCTGATCCGCCAGGGCTTCAAGGTCGCGGTCTGCGAGCAGGTCGAGGATCCGGCCGAGGCCAAGAAGCGCGGCGCCAAGTCGGTGGTCGAGCGCGCCGTGGTGCGGGTCATCACGCCGGGCACCTTGACCGAGGATTCGCTGCTCGACGCGCGCAGCCACAACTACCTCGCCGCTATCGCCGAGGCGCAGGGCGAGCTGGCGCTGGCCTGGCTCGACCTCTCGACCGCCGACTTCGCCACCCAGCCGTTGCTGGTGGGCCAGCTTGCCGCCGCCCTGGCGCGGTTGGCGCCCGGCGAAGTGCTGGTGCCCGACCGGTTGCTGGCGCGCGAGCCCTTGAAGGCGGCACTCGAGGAATGGAACGCGGTGCTGACGCCCCTGCCCTCGGCACGCTTCGACAGCGACAATGCGCGCAAGCGCCTGCAGGCCGCCTTCAACGTCGCCGCCCTCGACAGCTTTGGCTCGTTCTCGCGCGCCGAGACAGCCGCCTGCGGCGCGCTGCTCGACTATGTCGAGCTCACCCAGGCCGGCAAGCTGCCGGCGCTGGCGCCGCCGCGCCGCGAACGCGCCGACGGCACGATGGAGATCGATCCCGCCACGCGGCGCAATCTCGAGCTGGTGCGCGGCCTCGACGGACGGCGCGACGGCAGCCTGCTGGCCACCATCGACCGCACGCTGACCGGCCCTGGCGCCCGCCTTCTCGCCGAGCGCATCGCGGCGCCGCTCACCGAGCGCGCCGAGATCGAGCGCCGCCTCGACCTGGTGCAGCTCTTCGTCGAGCGGCCTGCCGTGCGCGAGCGCGTGCGGGACGCGCTCCGCCGCACGCCCGACATCGAGCGCGCGCTGCAGCGCCTTTCGGTCGGCCGCGGCGGCCCGCGCGATCTTCTGGCGCTGAAGGACGGCCTCGACTCGGGCGAGACGCTGGCCGCCACGCTGCGCGCTGAGCCCGAGGCGCTGGCGCCGCCGCCCGCACCGCTCGCCGAGATCGTGGCGGCCTGCTCCGATCACCGCGCGCTGATCGGTGCGCTGGCCGTGGCGCTCGCCGACGAGCCGCCGCTGTTCGCGCGCGACGGCGGCTTCATCCGCCTGGGCTACCGCGCCGAGCTCGACGAGCAGCGCACCTTGCGCGACGACAGCCGCAAGACGGTGGCGGCGCTGGAAGCGAAGTACCGGACGGCGAGCGGCGTGCCGTCGCTCAAGATCCGGCACAACAACATGATCGGCTACCATATCGAGGTGACGGCCACGCATGCCGACAAGCTCGATCTCGCGGCGCTGGGCTTCACGCGCCGGCAGTCGATGTCCAACGCCACGCGTTTCAGCACGGCGGAGCTGGCCGAGCTCGAGACCCGCATCGGCCGCGCCGCCGACCAGGCGCTGGCGCTGGAGCTCGCGATCTTCGACGAGCTTGTTGCCCGGGTGATGGCGGTCGCCGCCGCCGTGGCCGCGGCCGGCCGGGCACTCGCCGCACTCGATGTCGCCGCCGCCCTGGCCGAGCTCGCCGCGAGTCAGAACTACGTGCGCCCGCTGCTGAGCGAGGAGCCGGCCTTCGCGGTCCACGGCGGCCGCCATCCGGTGGTCGAGGCGGCGCTGCAGCGACAAGGCGGCACGGGCTTCGTGCCCAACGATTGCGATCTCGGCATCGAACGCCGGCTGTGGCTGCTGACCGGTCCCAACATGGCCGGCAAGTCGACCTTCCTGCGCCAGAACGCGCTGATCGCCGTGATGGCCCAGGCCGGCTCCTTCGTGCCGGCCAAGGAAGCAACCATCGGCATCGTCGACCGCCTGTTCAGCCGGGTCGGCGCCGCCGACGATCTGGCGCGCGGGCGTTCGACCTTCATGGTCGAGATGGTCGAGACCGCGGCGATCCTCAACCAGGCGACGGGCAGAAGCCTGGTGATCCTGGACGAGATCGGCCGCGGCACGGCGACGTTCGATGGTCTCTCGATCGCCTGGGCGACGCTCGAGCATCTGCACGACGTCAACAAATGCCGAGCGCTGTTCGCCACCCACTTCCACGAGCTGGGCGCGCTCAAGGAGCGGCTGGCCGCACTCGCGCCCTACACCATGCGCGTCAAGGAATGGCAGAACGAGGTGGTGTTCCTGCACGAGGTGGCGCCGGGCGCCGCCGACCGCTCCTACGGCATCCATGTCGCCCAGCTCGCCGGCCTGCCCTCAGCCGTCGTGGCGCGCGCCGAGCAGGTGCTGGCGGCGCTGGAGAAGGGCGAGCAGTCGGGCGCGGTGAGCCGGCTCGCCGACGATCTGCCGCTCTTTGCCGCCGCCCCGGCGCGGCCGGTCGGCGGCAGCGCGAAGCCTCGGGACTCCGAAGTCGAGAAGGCGCTGGCCGAGGTCAATCCCGACGAACTCTCGCCGCGCGAGGCGCTGGAGCTGATCTACTCCCTGCGCCGGCGCCTTCCGCGGTCCAGGTAGTCAGTACATGCGGCGGTACAGGCGACCGTCCGGCTCGGGTTGCTGCCAGCCGCTGGCGTCGCCAAAGAGGGCCGCGAGTCCATAGCCCACGAAAGTGAGCAGCAGGGTATCGACCAGCCGATGGGCGGCGACGACGATCGCGGGAGTCCACGGTCTGTCGGGCAGATGCCCCGCAGCCCACGCCAGGCCGGGGTCGGACAGCAGCCAGAGCGCGACCGCGCCGCCGATCAACAGGAAGAGATGGACCTGCAGCGGCCGTCCCAGGGCAAAGGCCTGGCGCAGCGAGGCGGGCTCGCCGGCCGCGAGCGCGGGCAGCATCAGCGCGAACAGCGAAGCCGCCGCCGTCCACAGCACCGCCGACAGCGCGACATGAGGCAGCAGCGCGAGCACCGTCGCCAGCAGGCCGAGGATGGCGGCAAAGACCAGGAAGCGCAGGGCGACGGTCGAGCGGCGCAACGCGTCGGCCTCATCGCAAGGGGTCGCCTCCTCGAGCAGCGCCTCCTTGATCCAGCGATCGAGGAACATGGCGTAGATCGGCGCGAACAGGAGATCCCAGCCCCAGTGATGGCGCCACTCGACCAGCGCCCGGTTGGCTTCGAGGACGTAGGCGATGGCGGCGGCGAGTCCCGCGATCGGCAGCGCGGTCAGCCAGAACACGCCTTGATGGCGCAACCAGAAGACCAGCGCCTTGACCAGCGCGAGGCCAAGGGACGGAACATCGCTTTCATAAGGCCGGTCGATCATCGCCCTGCAGTTTACCGCAGGCGACGCCGAGCGTCATCGACGGCGTGCCCTGATCGCCGCCGATCTTGATTCATTCAGCGTCGACGAACCTTGTCGCTACTCCGCCGGCAGCCCGAGCGTGCGGCCCGGATAGCCGGCCGTATCGAAATACTGAATCGCGCCGACGCTCTGCGTCATCAGCACGGTGACGTGTCCGGCGGCATCGGGCTTGGAGCGGACCTTGCTCGACGTCACGGCGGGCATCGCGCCGTTGGGCATGGCTTCGCTCAGCACGCGGCCCGTCAGCTTGCCCTTGTCGGCGATCTTGAGGTTGAGCAGTCGGGCGATCGTGCGGCCGAGATCGGCGTTGCTGGCCGGCGCGGTGTCCTCGAAATGCCGGCGGAAGCTCGGCCCCTGGGCGCCCATGGTGTTGCGCGTGTCGGCGCGCGAGAAGCTGCCGTGCATGCCCTGGCCCTGCTGCAGGCCGGTGTCGGCCACTTCGACGCCGCAGGTCGTGGGATCGGCGCAGCCGGTCGAGAACGAGCGGAAATTGACGACGATGGACGGGATCGGCGTCGCGGCCGCGCCTTTGAGCGCGATCGCCGACAGCGGCAAGGTGCCGGGAATCGGGCCCAGCGCATCGTCGACGAACAGGCCGCTCGTGTAATCCTGCTCCGACAGCAGCGCCACGATCTTGGCGGCCAGCGCCTTGTCGGCCTTCGGCAGGTAGACGAGGTCGGAACCGCCATTGGCGGCCACGACGACCTCGGGATGCGTAGGGTCGCTGCCGATCAGCCCGTTGCCGCGGGCCGGCACGACGCCGGTCGGCACCTCGGCGTTCTTGGAGTCGGGGTCGTTGAGCGGCAGGCCGAGCGCGTGGGCGATGTCGAGCGCCAGGAAGCCCACCGGCAGCTGGCCCGCCGGCACGTCCTTGTAGCTCTGCTGCGCCGCCCAGCTCGTGGCGCTTTCCTTGGAGATGGTCGAGAAGCCGTGGTCGGAGGTCAGGATTACGTCG
>JABCYT010000071.1 GCA_013290035.1 Alphaproteobacteria bacterium | reverse complement strand
CCCTGGCAGCTGCTCTGGCGGCAGGCATCGTTGGCCTTCGCCTATCGTCCTCGTCCGCCGAAAGCGCCCGCGTGATCGCGCCGCCCGCGGTCGACGAACCGGCGGGGCAGGCGCCCACGGAAATCGCCGTCCTGGCGGGCGGCTGCTTCTGGGGGGTGCAGGGCGTGTTCCAGCATGTCGAGGGCGTCACCAGCGCCGTGTCGGGCTATGCCGGCGGCGCCAAGGACACGGCGGTGTACGAAACGGTCGGCAACGGCCGCACCGGCCATGCCGAGTCCGTGCGCATCACCTTCGACCCGCGCAAGGTGAGCTACGGCCGCCTGCTGCAGATCTATTTCTCGGTCGCCCACGATCCGACCGAATTGAACCGCCAGGGGCCGGACGTCGGCACGCAGTATCGCTCGACCATCTTCCCGACCAGCGAGGCGCAGGCCAAGGTCGCCAAAGCCTATATCGACCAGCTCGACCAGGCGCATGCCTTCGGCGCCAAGATCGTCACCACGATCGAACCTGATCGCACTTTCTATCCGGCCGAGGGCTACCATCAGGATTACCTGACCTTGCACCCCAACCAGCCCTACATCGCCATCAACGACCTGCCCAAGGTCGCCAACCTCAAGCGCCTGTTCGCGGACTCCTATCGCGCCGATCCGGTGCTGGTCAGCAAGACCGGGCTGTAATTCACGGCCGCAACACCCGGTGCAGATCGAGCACCGGCGGATCGCGACCGAGCTGCGACAGCAGGGTATGGACCTGGGCGCGATGATGGGTCTGATGGTTGAAGAAATGCGGCAGGATCACCTCCACGGGATCCGCCGAGTCGATGCCTGAATTGTTGACGTAGCGCAGCGAGCGCTCGAGGAAGCCGGGCGGCAGCGCGGCAAAGAACGCCTCGATGCGCCGATCCATCGCGGCGCGCGCGTCCGCCAGGGCTGCGAAGTCGTCGAACAGGATGGCGCCCAGGTCGGTCGAGGGATGCGAGCCGCCCTCGAAGCGGGTCATCCAGATGCGATCGCCCAGCACCAGGTGGTTGAGCGTGCCGTGCACGCTCTTGAAGAACGCCCCGAGGTCGCGCCGCCTCTCCTCCTCGGAGAGGGCCGCGCAGGCCTCGTAGAGCTTCTCGTTGGCCAGTCGATTGTAGAGTGCGTACTGCGCCCAGATCGCCGTCATCCGCCCTCTCTAACGGGCGGCGGCGGAAACCCAACGGGCCAAATCGCGGATCAGGGTCGCCACGACCGCACCGCGCAGACGATGCGCGCGGACGATATAGGCCTGACGATCGGCCAGCAGGATGGGGAACGGGATCGGGTACATGAGGACCTCCAGGGAAGGAAAAGACGCTAATTCCCATCGAGGATCGAGATAATACAGCTAATTTGACTATCACTGCTGCCTGCCATTCACTAATCCCGCAATGATCGATCACGCAAGCGAAATGGCCGCCTTCGTGCGGGTCGTCGAGTCCAAGGGCTTTTCCGCCGCCGCGCCCGCCCTGGGGCTGACGCCCTCGGCGGTCAGCAAGCTCGTCACGCGCCTGGAGACGCGGTTGGGCGTGCGGCTCCTGCAGCGCACGACGCGGGCGCTGCATCTCACGCAAGAGGGCGAGGTCTTCTACGCCGCCGCCCAGCGCATCGTGGGCGAGATCGAGACGCTCGAGAGCCAGATGACCGGCCATAGCGGCACGCCGCAGGGGCTGCTGCGGGTGACGACGTCGCTCGCTTTCGCCGCCCACCAGCTCGCGCCGGTGCTGCCGGAGTTCCTGACGCGCCATCCGCTGGTGCAGCTCGACCTGCTGCCAACCGACCGCGTGCTCGACATGGTCGAGGAGGGCATCGATGTCGCGCTGCGCATCGGGCGGCTCGCCGACACGAGCTTCATGGCGCGCAAGATCGGTGAGGACAAGCGCCTGATCTGCGCCGCGCCGGCCTACCTCGCGCGCCACGGTACGCCGCGGCGGCCCGAGGAGCTGGCGCGCCACAACTGCATCGTCTCGGGCGAGCGCGCGTCCCTCAATCGCTGGCCCTTCAGAATCGATGGCCAGGTCACCGAGATCGACGTGAACGGCCGCGTCGCGGTGAGCGAGGGCGAGATGCAGATGCATCTGGCGCTCACGGGCATCGGCATCGTGCGCCTGACGCGGCTCACCGTGGCCCAGGCCGTGCGCGGCGGCGCGCTGGTGCCGCTGCTCGGCGATTTTTCGGCCGACGAGCCGGTGGGAATCCACGCCGTCTATCCCCACCGCCGGCATCTCGCCCCCAAGGTCCCGGCTTTCGTGAATTTCCTGATCGAGAAGTTCACGCCGCCGCCCTGGGAGATTTGACCGGCCGGGGGATGCTAGGATCGCCCCAACCAATCGACCGAAACCGTGGCCGAAATCGTGGAGGGGAAATGAATCGCGACACCGACCTGTTCGTGCAGGCCTTCTGGGTCAAATGCCGGGAGACCATACGGCCCGAGCTCGACTTCACGGTCGACGATCTGAAGGGCCAAGGCCACGACGCCCACGTCGCGACGCAGGAATATTCCGACGTGCCCGATAAGCTGCCCGAGGTCGGGCCCTCGGTCATCCTGACCGTGCATCCCAACGGCGCCGCCGAGGGCCATGCCCTGCGCTTCCGCGGCGACGTTGCGCGCAGCGATGTCGTGGTGACGGGTTCGACCGGCACGTCGCGTCGGCATGAGCTGGCCGACCTGGAATTGCCCGCGGTCAAGGCCGAGATCTCGGCCTGGCTCACCGAGCTGCTCGGCCGGCCGGGCTGAATCCGGGCTAACGCAGGAAGCGAAGAGCGGCGTCGCAGTACATGGCGTAGACCGGCGCCATCGAGTCGATGTCGGCCCATTCGTTGGCCGCGTGCATGTTGCCGAAGCCGACGCCGGGCGCGCAGATGGTCGGCACGCCGCGTGCCGCCAAAAGGTTGCCGATGTTGGACGGCCCGCAGACGTCGATGGCGATGCGCCGCCCGAAGGCGCGCTCGGCCGCAGCCGAGAAACTGCCGACGAGGTCGTGGTCCGGCTCGACGAGATAGGCCGGCCAATGGTCGATGGTTTCGATGCGGCCTTGCGGATCGACTGCGCGCACGATCGTCTCCAGCCAGCGCATGGCCTTGTCCCCATCGAAGGCGCGGGTCAGGCGGATATCGATGTTGCAGGTCGCGTGATCCGGCACGACGCTGAACCCTTCGCCGCCCGAGAGGTGCGTCACCGTGGCGGCGGGTCCGAACGGAAACGCAGGATCCTGCGTTTCGGGAAAGCTCGAGGCCGCGACCTTGAGCGCAAAGGCGGCGGCCTTGTCCAGCGCATTGACGCCGGTCCGCTCGATCTCGCCGGAGTGCGCCGCTTTGCCGGCAAAATGCAGCCGGGCGCGCAGGAAGCCGCGGCTGCCCACGACGATGCAATCGTTGCCGGGATAGCCCAGCGACACGGCGTCGGGCAGTCGCGCGATGGCGGCGAGATAGGCGCGCACGCCGCCGAAGCGGCCGGTATGCTCGTCGGCGTCAAACAGCACATGCACCGCGCCGCGCGGAATGCCTGTTTCCGCCAGACGCCGCGCGACATGCGCCAGGATGGCGACACCCGATTTCGAATCGGCGGCGCCGCGTCCCAGCAACCGTCGGCCCTGCACGGCGCCACAGAAGGGCGGTTCGGTCCATTGACCGGGATCGCCCGCCGGAGCGGTGTCGATGCAGGCATCGAGGCACAGCACCGGACCGGGTGCGGCCCCCGCGATCTCGACCAGAACGGCGACGTTCTTGCCCTCAGCGTCGCGCAGCAGGCGCGGCGCAAGATCATTGTCTGCGAGCCACGCGCGGACGACGCCGAGCACCGCGTGCGGCGAATCGATGCCGCCGCAGGAAGGCGTCGCCACCAGCCGCGACGCCAGTTGCACGATACTGTCGATCGGCGCCGTAGTCACGGCGCCGGCTAGTCGAGACCCTCGAACAGCACCGTCGACAGGTAGCGTTCGGCGAAGTCGGGGATGATCACCACGATGCGCTTGCCGGGATTGCGCTTGCCGACGTCGACCGCCGCCGCCACCGCGGCGCCGCCGGAGATGCCGATGGGAATGCCTTCGAGGGTCGACATGTCCTTGGCCATCTTCAGGGCCGCTTCGTTGGACACCTTGAAGATCTCGTCGAGGACCTTGCGGTCGAGGATATCGGGGACGATGCCCGCACCGATGCCCTGGATGGGGTGCGGCGTGTGCTTGCCACCCGACAGGACAGGGCTCGCTTCGGGTTCGACGGCGACGATCTTGAGTCCGGGCAGGCGCGGCTTCAGCGCCTGGCCGACGCCGGTGACCGTGCCGCCGGTGCCGACGCCCGAGACGAAGATATCCAGCTTGCCGCCGGTGTCGCGCCAGATCTCCTCGGCCGTGGTGCGAATATGGACGGCCGGATTGGCCGGGTTCTGGAACTGCTGCGGCATGAAGCTGTCGGGTATCTCCTTCAACAGCTCTTCGGCGCGGGCGATCGCGCCGGTGATGCCCTTCTCGCGCGGCGTGAGCTCGAGGCGGGCGCCCAGGAAGCGCAGCATCTTGCGCCGCTCGATCGACATCGAATCGGGCATGGTGCAGATCATCTTGTAGCCGCGCGCCGCCGCCACGAAGGCGAGGCCGATGCCGGTATTGCCCGAGGTCGGCTCGATGATGGTGCTGACGCCGGGCTTGATCTTGCCCGCCTTCTCGGCGGCATCGATCATCGACACGCCGATGCGATCCTTCACCGACGACATCGGATTGAAGAATTCGAGCTTGGCCAGGACCTCGCCGGTCACGCCGTCGCGCTGGGGCAGGCGGTTGAGACGGACCAGAGGCGTCGCGCCCATGGTCTCGGTGATGTCGCCGTAGATGCGGCCGCGGAATTCGGGAGCTTGGGTCATGCGGACTTTATACCCCACCACGACGCCGCGACCCAAGCGAGCAGCAGTCCGGAAAGCGCCACAATAAGAGTCAGGACAAAGCGGCAGACCGGGCCGCGCTGGCCAGGTGACAGAGCGCCGACATGGGCACGGTAAACACTGCTACACGCTGGGTCATGGCCGTCGTATACAGAGTACGCTCCCTCATGGAAGTAACATCGACTCCATCGCCGACGCGGCTGGATAATTGCGATGCGGCGCTGCTCGCGGCGTTCGCTATGGTGGTGGCCATCGGCACTTGGCAACGCTGCCTGCTGGTCAATGATGGTGCGGTCTTCCTCACCGCGGGCTGGTTGGGCAACGTCTGGGACCTCAGCCTGTCGCAGAACCCGCCCCGCGCCGTGTCATTGCTGGCGATGTTTGGCCCGGCCTGGCTGCTGCGCGGCGCGTTGGGCCTCTCGGCGGAAGCCTATGTCGTCGTGGCCCATCTGCTCTATTTCGCGGTGCCGCTGCTGCTGTGGGCCGCGATCCGTGCCGTCGAGCCGCACCCGGCTTTCGCGCGGCTCTATCTCTGCCTCGCGATGGCGCTCGTCTTCTTCCCGTCCGAGGTGATCGTGGCCATCGGCCTCTGGCTCGTCTGGGCTGCAATCCTCGTAAAGCCCGGCCGCTCGCGCGCGTTCGCGGTGCTCGCCACGGCGGGCTTCGCCGTGCCGATCGCCTTCACCCACCCCGTGACCGCCGCGATGAGCCTGCTCTACCTGCTCGCGGGCGGTCTGCTTGCAGCGACCGGCCGACCGTTTCCGCGCCACGCTCTGATCGGCGCGGCAATCATGACCGTTTTGCTGCTCGGCGCCTTCTTTCTCACGGATGCGTGGCGGTCGGGTGGCAATCCAACCGGCGACGCATGGCTCGCGGCGGCGCGTTACGACTATGTCGATCCCGTCTGGATGATAGCGACGATCGGCGCGTACCCGCTGCTGGCCTTGCTTTGGCTTCTGATGCTGGCGCCCAGCCTGGGCGTCGCCATCCCGCATCAGCGATTGCCGCCAATCCTTGTGCTGGTGATCGGCGCTCTCGGCCTGTGGTTTGCCGCCAACGGCAGCGGGCTCCTGACTTGGATCTTCGCTCGTCAGACGGGACCTTATGTCCTCGCGCTGTCATTGGCGCTCGCCATCACGTCGCCGCCAGCACAATGGCTTGCCGAGGCTCGGCGCCCGATCATGTTATTCGCTTGCTTGATGGCCGTGGCGGCATTGTCCTACGGTTTCGACCTGGCGTTGTTCGGGCGCGCCGTCGAAGCACGCCTGGCGACGCTTACCCAGCGCGCCGACGCGCCACCGGCCTTGCTCGATAGCCGCGAGCCCGACACGTCGCCCTGGGGCACGCAGCCCGCCCCCCGACTGGCGCTGCGTGGCTATTTCAAGTGGATGGCAGCCGACCACTACGTGCGCGACCTTGTCGTTCCGGACTATGGCGGCAACCGCATGACATTCGCCTTCTATAGTTATTTTCGCTCCGGCCGCCGGGTCGTTTTCTATCGCCCGCTCGACAGGGAATGGGTGCCCTTCGTATGCGCGCCCGTCGCTCGGGCGTTGGCCGATACACGCGACGATATCGACCGCCGTTTCCTGCGGTTCCTCAGCGAGGGGTATTGCGTGCACTGAGCGCGGCGATGCCCAGAATCACGGCCAACGACAGGCCGGAGATCGCCCAGCCCCATTGCTCGACGGGTAGGGCGACACGATGCAGCGCCCCTGTGGTACGCCCGGCCGGCGCAGTGAACGAGACCAGTTGCAGCGGCTCGGAGGGCGCGAGCGGCGTGTCTGCATCGATCCGCCATGCCGGAAAGAAGAAGCGGCGCAACACGACCTTGGTCGAGGCGTCGCTGTCGAGCGTGATCTGCATCGCGCCGAAGCGTCCGTCTTCGGCGCGGCAGACGCGGGCGGCCGGCACGCAAGAGATTGCCGGCACGTCCCTGAGCGGCTCCAGCCCCAGATCGCCATAGCGCGGGCCGGCCTGCTTGTATCCCCGCGGCTGGTATTCCTTGACGTCGTGCCGGTCGAGCGGCCGGTGGCGCCAGGTAAAGTCGATCCGCGCGGCGGCGTCGGTCGCGATCAACACCACGCCCGGCGCCAGGGCGACGGCCGCGGCGACGAAGATGTAGACCGTACGTCGGCGCAAGGCGCCGAAGGGCGTCAGGCAAAGCGCGGTGATCGCCGCGAATTCCGCGACCACCATCAGCCGCCACGGAAACTGCACCTTGGGCAACGGCGGCAGATCCCAGAACCACGGGACGAGGCCCGCCATCAGCGCCAGACAGACGAGGCAAATCGCGATCCAGAAACCGAATTCCTGGCGCCGCGGATCGCCGGCCGGCATCTGCAGCAGGGCGATACAAAGCCCCGCACCCAGGACGACGACGGCCAAGGCGAGCGCGGCGATCGTGCGCATGGTGTCGGGGTCGACCCAACGGTCGGGCGCCAGCACGAACCAGTTCTCGACGCGATAGAACGACGTCCAGAGCTGGTCGGCGGAGATCCAGTCCTGCAGCTCGAGTGCCGGGACAAGATAAAGAGCCGCGAGCCCGACACCGAGCGCGCCGCCCATGAGGCAGCGCAACAGCAAGCCGGCCGCGGCGCGGCGCTCGCCGAGCCGCCCGGCGCGGAACAGCACGTAGGCCGGGATCACCGTGGCCGAGGCCAGAAGCGCCGTCGGCAGATGCGACATCACAAGGCCGGCGTAGGACAGCGCCAGCAGGACCAGCCCAGAGCGCCGCCGGTCGGCAATCAACCGGATCGCCAGCACGATCAGCGGCAGCAGCGCGTAAGCCGTGAGTTCCGCGAATGCCCCGCGCCTGTAATGGTCGAGCAGGTGATAGGGCGCGGCCATGTAGGCGAGCGCCCCCAGCAGAGCGGCCGTGCGGTTGCCGGTCGTGCGCAGGAGCCAGGCGCGCATAGTGAGGCCCGACGCCCACAGGATCAGGACCGAGGTCACGGCCAATCGGTACGACACGGACAGCACGTTGACGGTAAGGACGCTCACCAGGGCGTCGATCCAGAAAGGCAGCGGCGGGTAGAAATAGAAGGTCGGGCTGCCCAGCCCGTCGAACGACCCGGACATCCAGCGCGGATAGAGGATGCCGGCCCGGAATTGCTCGGCAAACTGGTCGGCCCAGGTGAGATTCTGCGGCGAGCTGTGACTGATCAGCGTGCCCAGCACCAGCGACGGCGCCAGCAGCAGCGCGGCCGCCAGCGCGAGAACCAAGGCCGGACGTAGCGCCAAGCCTACTCCGCAGCCTGGCGCTGCGCGGTCCGGTCGGGCGTCAGCGTGTAGGTCGTGAAGTGGCGGTTGAGCGCCGGCATCGGGCAGGCTTCGAGGTGACCTTCGCCCGGCCGCATCAGGATCATCGCCGACGTGGCCACCAGATTGCCCCGGTTGTTGGGTCGCGGCGGCCGGCACACCGACCACGGCGAGCCCCAATCGTCGAAGAAGGCCGAACGGAAATCCTCGAGCGTAAGCGTGCCGCGCTTGGGCGAGAGGTGCTCGCGCACCCTCTTGTCGCGATAGATCGAGCACGGCGTCTCGGCCAGCCCGGTATCCTTGACCTTGGCGCGAGCCGAATCGGCGATCCAGTGGTTGGCGTGCACGTAGACGCCGCGATCGGGCGCCAGCCAGAAGGTCTCGTCGGGCGCACATTCGAAGCCGAAGGCCTCGCCCTCGCAGTGACTCACCGCCATGTGGTTGGAGCCGAGCTTGGGCGTCGAGAAGATGGTGTGGACCGCCTGCGCGAGATAGGCGCTCTCCAGCACCTTGCGGCGGATGAAGGGCAGCGGCACGCCAGCGCCGCGCTGGCAGTCGCGATCGCATTCAAGCGCATTGGCGGTGAGCCCGATGCCCGCCGAATTCAGGCCCGAGCGCGCGAGCCCGCCCGCTTCGGTGAAGGTGAGGATGTCGGGCCCGTCGTCGCGGCGGATGCGCAGCACCACGGCGGTCTCGGCGCACTCCGCGCGCCAGTCCCAGTTCTGCCCGTGCAGCAGCACGCCGTCGGCGCTGGCCTCGGGCAGCGCGAGGGCTGCGGTACAGCCGTCGGGGAAATGCTTCTCGATATGCCGCTTGCGCGCCGCCGCGACCATCTCGGTGCGGGCATTCATCAGCATGACCGCGGCAAAGGGTTCGCCCGAGCCCTCGGCGATGCCGCGCATCTCCTCGATATAGGCCGCATCGAAGGCCTCGACCTGCGGCACCATGGCTTCGGCGCGGCGCTCCAGCTCCTTCCAGTCGACGCCGTTGTTCAGCAGCGACTCGGCGTACATCTTGACGCCGCGGCGCAGGCGATCGGCCGCCGCCTTGCCGTGCGTGCGTCCGCGCTCGCGCGGGCTGCCTGAAAGGTCGATCAGCGGAAACGGTGCGTAATCAGTCATCATATGCCTCTAGGGGTGCCCCAACAGGGCCTGACGGAAGCGGTCTTTCAGATGCGCGCCATCCTGCGGCGGCATGACGAAGTCGAGTTTCTCGACCATCACCTTCACGACCCGAAAGATCGGGCCCTTCTTGCTGCGCGCGTCCTTGACGAGCTGGGCGACCTCGCCCGCCTCGCGCACGATCCCCGTATCGGCGATGCCGCAGCCCTTGGCGATCAGGCTCAAATCGGCGCCGGCGCCCGAATCGGTCGGCCCGTTGTTGCGCGGGCTGGTGTGCGTGGCCTGGTTGCCGGTCTCGCCGAACTTCTCGTTGTCGAGCACGACGATGGCGAGGTTCTCGGGCTGCTGGGTCGCCACGGTAGCGAGCGAGCCCACGCTCATCAGCATGTCGCCATCGCCGGTGATCACCAGCACGCGCTTGCCGGGCTGCGCCATCGCCAACCCCAGCCCCATACCGACCGCCGCGCCCATGGCGCCCCACAGCGGCATGTTGAGCGGCCGGTCGCCCGCGTCGGTGATGTCCCAGTTGGACGAGCCCAGCCCGCCGATCACCAGCAGATTGGCGTCGGCGCCGGCGAGGATTTTCTTCACCAGCGGTCTTCTCTGGAG
>JABCYT010000070.1 GCA_013290035.1 Alphaproteobacteria bacterium | reverse complement strand
CGCGCCGGTGATGGCGGCGCTCAAGGCGAAGGAGGCAAGCTTGTAGGGCATCGGCGAGATGCCCTGGGCGCGCACCAGGGGCTCGTTCTGCTTGATGGCGACGAGCGTGCGGCCGATGCGCGAGCTGCAGAGCGCATAGAGGAAGCCGAGCATGGCCACGGCGAAGGCCCAGGCGATCCAGTAGAACTGGCCCGTGGTGTCGAAGCGGTGGCCGAAGGCTTGCGGCGGCGGCAGGTTGGGGATGCCGAGCGGCCCGCGCGTGAGGTCGACCCAGTCGCGGGCGATCAGGGTCACCAGCAGGGCGAAGGTGAGGGTGACGATGACGAAGGCGTGGCGGTTGGTGCGCAAGGTCGGGTAGCCGACGGCCAGCGCAATGACGGCGTTGATCAGCGCCGCCCAGACGAGGCCCCACCAGAAGCTGCCGCCGAACGTCACCACCGTCAGCGCCGAGGCGTAGCCGCCGATGCCCCAGAAGCCGAGCTGGGCGAACGACAGCAGGCCGGTGAAGCCGTAGATGAGGTTGAGCGCGGCCGCCGCGACGGTGAAGATCAGCGCCGAGACGCCGATGCCGATGATGTAGTTCGACGTGGTGAGCAGCGGCAGCGCGGCGACGGCGAGGGCGGCGACCAGGGCCGCGGTGAGGGCGGCGAGCTTCATCCGATCCGCATGCCCCCGCGCTTGAACAGGCCGTCGGGCCGCACGAACAGCACCACGATCATGATCACGAACACCGACGCTTCCTGCCAGGCGATCTCGAAGAAGCCGCCGATCCAGTTCTCGATCAGCCCCAGCCCGACGGCGGCCACGATGGCGCCCGGGATGTTGCCCAGCCCGCCGATGATGACCAGGGCGAAGGCCTTGAAGATCAGGAATTGCCCCATGTACGGCGTGACCAGCTGGATGGGCGCGATGGCGGCGCCCGCCAGGCCGCACAGGCCGGCCGCCAGGACCATGGCATTGCGCGCCACGACCTTGGGGCGGATGCCGACCATCAGCGCCGCCTCGCGGTTCTGGGCGATGGCGCGCATGGCGCGGCCGAACTGCGTGTGACGCAGCACCGCATAAAGCCCGCCGAACGCCGCCAGCGAGGCGGCCGCGCCGATCACCCGCGTCCAGGTGATGCGGATCGCGCCGATCTCGACGCCCTCGAAGCCGTACTGCGTGTCCACGAGCCGCGGCGTGGCGGTGAAGACGTACTGCATGACGTGGATGATGATGATCGAAAGGCCCAGCGTGACCAGGATGCTGCGCTCGAACTCGTCGGGCCTGAGCCGCACCAGCAGGAGCTCGTAGATCACCCAGCCGACCATCATCACGGCGAGGATCGCCGTCGCCAACGCCGGCCAGTAGAGCAGGCCCATCACCGGCAGCGCGAAGGCCATGGCGAAGGCGCCCAGCATCAGGAGCTCGCCATGGGCGAAGTTGATGATTTCCATGACGCCGAAGATCAGCGACAGGCCGACGGCGATCAGGGCATAGATCAGGCCGAGCGTGATGCCGTTCAGCGTCAGCTGCAGAAGATAGGTCGCATCGATGGTCATTGTGGCCGGGGCTGTGCAATTCCCGGACCAGCAAGGCGCACCGATCGGTGCGGGCGGTTCGTCGTCATTTCGTTGACAGATAAACAAGAAAGCTGCGAACCTGCAACTATCGAAACGATGTACCGATATTCGGCACACTGCAGATGACGACGCGCCGCGTGATCCTGGCGCCGCGTTTGCGCACGGTCCCCGCGAACGCCAAGCGGGCCGACGCCAAGCGGGCGTCGCGCTCGCAATCCCTGGAGCGCGGTCTCGACGTGCTGGAGATGATCGCGGCCGAAGGCGCCGACGTCGGCGTCCGCGAGCTCGCCCGCCGCTCGGCGCTCAGTCCGACTATCGTGCAACGCCTGGTGAGCTCGCTCGCCAGCCGCGGCTACATCGAGAAGAACAGCGAAACCGCGCGCTATCGCCTGGGCCATCGCTCGCTGGCGCTCGGGGCGAGCGGCGAGGGCGCCTTCGACTACGTCGTCGCGGCCCGTCGCGAGCTGGAGCGGCTGGCGCACGAGCACCATCTCAACGGCTTCGTCTCGGTGCTGCGCGGCGGCCGGGCGATCTATCTGCTGGCCGTGCAGGCCGACGGCCCGGTCGCCATCAAGGTCAGCCCGGGCAGCGAGATGCCGCTGCACAGCACCAGCGCCGGCAAGGTGTTGCTGGCGTCGCTGGGCGACGGCGAGGCGCGCAAGCTCCTGGGGACGCGCAAGCTCGCTGCCATTACGCCGCATACCGTCACCGATCCGGCCGCCCTGCTGGCGTCGCTGGCCAAGGTGCGGCGGCAGGGCTTCGCCATCGTCAACGAGGAGAACATACCGGGCGTGCTCTCGGTCGGCGCGCCGATCAGCGATCGCACGGGCAGCGTCGTGGCGGCGCTGAGCGTCGCCTTTCCCAAGTATCTCGACGCCGGCCTCTCCCTGCAGAGCGCCGAGCCGCTGGTGACCGGCGCCGCCCAGCGCATCTCGCGCATGCTTGGCACGCCGCCTGCTATGTTGTTGACTGGGACACGGGGAGCGTGAGCGGAGGGACATGATGAGGGTGAAATTGTGGATGGCGGCCGTTGCCGCCGGGGTGCTGGCTGCCGGCCCGGCGCTGGCGCAGCCGATCGTGATCGGCATCTCGACGCCGCAGACCGGCGTCGCGGCTGTCGCGTCCGAATGGGAAATGTGGGGCGTCAATCTCGCCGTCGACGAGATCAACGCCGCCGGCGGCCTTCTGGGCGGCCGCAAGATCGAGCTCATGGTGCTCGACAACAAGTGCAATCCGTCGGAGGCGGTGAACGTCGCCAACAAGCTGGTCGAGGCCAAGGTGGTGGCGATCGAGGGCGCGCATTGCAGCTCGGCGCATCTGGCCAGCATGAAGATCGTGGCCGACGCCAAGATCCCGATGATCACCGGCATCGCGTCGAACCCGCAGATCACCGAGCTGGCCGGCCCCGGGCGCAACGAATATTCGTTCCGCATCAGCCCGTCGGACAGCGCCATGATGGACGCGCTCGGCATCTATCTCGGGACCAAGAAGGCGTTCAAGACGGTGGCGATCATCGGCGAGGACACCGACTTCGGGCGCGGCGGCGCCGACGCCTTCAAGGCGGTCGCCGAGAAGGCCGGCGTCACCATCGTCTCGACCGACTTCCATCCGCAGAACGCGCCCGACTTCACCACCATCCTGACCCGCATCCAGCAGCGCCGGCCGGACGCCATCGCGACCTTCCAGGTCGGCGGCGATTCGATCAACTTCCTGCGCCAGGCCATGCAGCTCGGCGTGCACATCCCCTACACCGGCCGGGTCGAACTGGGCGGCCGCAACCAGCCGATCATCGACGCCGGCGGCATGGAGAAGTCGATCAGCGCCTGGACCTACAACGCCACCATCGACGCGCCGCAGAACAAGGCCTTCGTCGCGGCGATCCGGGCCAAGTACAAGTCCGACCCCTACCTGCAGACCTGGGGCGGCTACGACGCCATCCGCATCATCGCCCAGGCCATCAAGGACGCGAACAGCACCGACGGTCCCAAGGTGAAGGACGCCATCAAGGCGATGAAATTCACCAACGTCATGGGCAAGACCGTGACCTTCGACGACCACAATTCAGCCGGCCGCTTCGTCGTGCTGCAGACCGTGCTCGACAAGAAGGTGGGCGTCGCCGACATCGTCGAAGTGAAATAGCACTGTGGCGGTGGCGCGGCGGCAATGAGGCACCGGCGGGCGCAACCGCCGGCGGACCTGGCCGTTGCCCTCCAAGAAAGGAGGACCTACCGATGAAAACCCTTTCCACGATCGCTATCGCCGCCACGATTGCTGGCGTGGCCAGCGCCTGCACCGTGCGTACCGAAACCGTCGAACGTCCCGCGCCGGTCGCCACCGTCGCGACGACTCCGGCACCGGGCACCGTGGTCTACACCGACCCGGCGCCGCAGACGACGACGACGACGACGAGGACGACTTCCTACCCGTGGTAAATCGTCCGCCCCGAGCTCTACTCGGGGCGGATGCCCTTTTCTTTGATGATATTGCCCCAGCGCGTTGACTCGGCTCTGACGAACGCACCGAAGGCTTGCGGCGTGTCGCCGCCAGGCTCCGCGCCCAGCGTCGCCATCTGCTCCGTCACTTCCGGCAAGCTGAGGACTTTCGCGAGCGCTGTGCCGAGCAGCGCCACGATCTCAGGCGGCGTGCCCCTGGCGACGAAGACGCCGTTCCATCCGATCATTTCGTAG
The DNA here is from genome assembly GCA_013290035.1 of Alphaproteobacteria bacterium. Lineage (GTDB taxonomy): Bacteria > Pseudomonadota > Alphaproteobacteria > Reyranellales > Reyranellaceae > Reyranella. Next base: position 5,659 of record JABCYT010000070.1, on the reverse strand, counting down.
CCCGCCACGCCGGCCTCGGCCATCGTCGGCAGGTCAGGTACGAGCGGCGAGCGCTGGGCGCTGGTGATCGCGAGCGCCCTCAGCTTGCCCGACTTCACCAGCGGCAAGGTGCCCGGCACGTTCTCGATCATGAAGGTGAGCTGCCCGGCCATGAGGTCGGCCAGCGCCGGCGCGCCGCCCTTGTAGGGCACGTGCACCACGTCGATGCCCGCCATCGATTTCAGGAGCTCGGTGGCGAGGTAGGGCGTGCTGCCGACGCCGCCCGAGCCGTAGTTGAGCTGGCCCGGGCGCGCCCTGGCGTAGGCAATCAGCTCCTGCACCGACTGCACGGGCACCGCGGGGTTCACGACCAGCAGCAGCGGCGCGGCATTCACCATCGTCACCGGCACGAAGTCGGTGAGCGGATCGAAGGGGAGCCTGGCATAGAGATACGGGCTCACCATCAGCGCGGTGTTGCCCATCAGCAGGGTGTAGCCGTCGGGCTCGGCCCGGGCCGCGAGCTCGGCGCCGACGATGCCGCCCGCGCCTGGCCGGTTGTCGATCACCACCTGCTGCCCGAGGTTGGCGCCGAGATGCTGGCCGACGAGACGGGCCATGATGTCGAGCACGCCGGCGCCGGCGGCGAACGGCACGACGATGCGCAGCGGACGGCTGGGATAGGTCTGCGCCAGCGTCGCGCCCGCGCCGAGCGCCACCAGCGCGAGGGCCGCCAGCAAACCGGCGATGCGTGACGCCATCCGCTAGGTGCCGTGCAGTTCGACGTGCGGCAGGCGTCCGGCACGCACGGCGATCGCGACGGCCCGGCAGCCGAGATAGCCCGCGCAGAACGCCGCGCCGGCGGCGACATGCTGGGGCTCGATGATCGGCTCCAGCGCAGCGGCCCCGGCGAAATCGATGACGGCCAGCATCACCAGGGCGGCGCCCATCAGCAGCGCGTCAGGCGAGCGCTGTTGGCGCACTAGGTCCAACCGTCGGTCGACCTCGACCGCCAGCGTCCAGCCGCGCATGCGGCCGATCACGCCGCCCACGACCGCCGCGGCAAGCCACTCCGCGTCGTTGATCGTGGTGGCATCGAACACGCCGGCCAGCAGGACGAAGGCCTGAACCGCGGCGAAGCTGGGCGGCACGGCCAGGCGCCACAGCTTGACGACGTTGCCCCAGGCCTGCGACGCGATCGTCCACAGGCAGATCGCGGCGAAGGCGACCGTCGCCACGTTCGACAGGCTGAGAGGGGCAATTATCGGAGAGCCGTTCACGCAGCGAATTCATCGCCACCGAGGGGCCTCCGTCAATCGTATAATTCAATCGTAGAACTGCGGCGCGTGCTTCTGGCCCTGGCTCTGCGGCAGGTCGTGGTTGATCCACAACGCCGCCTTCTTTTGCGCCATCACGTCGGCGAGCTTCTTGTACGAAGCCAGCGTCTGCTCGGCGCTGGTGTTCATCGACGCCACCCGCTTGTTGTCCCAATTGTCCTTGAAGTGGGCGGCATCGCCCGACAGCACCACCCAGCCGGTCTTGGGCAGATGCACCAGCAGTGATTCGTGGCCGGGCGTGTGGCCCGGCGTCGAGAGGATGGTCACGCTGCCGTCGCCGAACACGTCGAGGTCGCCCTCGAGCTTGCGGATCGGCCGATCGGCCTTGAAGGGCGGGGTCTTGCCGGCGGCGAAGGCCCAGTCGAATTCCGGCTTCTGGATCAGCAGTGTCGAGGTGGGGAACATGTCGACATTGCCGACATGGTCGCCGTGGGTGTGCGAGACCGCGACGTAGCGGATGTCGGCCGGCTTGACGCCCAGCTCGGCGAGCTGCGCCGCCAGGGTCTTGGCGCGGGTCGCCGTGCCGATCGGGCTGGTGAGCGGCTTCTCGGCCACCGCATCGGGATAGCCGGTGTCCCACAGCATCCAGTCCGTGCCATGGCGGATCAGGTAGCAATTGTCCGACAGCTCGATCGGCTTGCCGACATTGACGCCGGGCGACCAGCGCGACTGGTCGGTCGCTGCGTTGTGCCCGCAATCCATGACGTAGAGCCGGTCGATCGTGCCTTGCGCCGCCGCCGGCAAGCCTGCCGCCGCCGCCAACATCAAGCCGAGAAGCAGTGCCTTGGCGCGCATGCCGACCTCCGTGGTTGCCGTTGCGCGTACAGTAGCGAGGCGGCCGTGCGCCGTTGTTCACTTTTCCGTAGGGACGATTAGACCATGAGCGTCAGGTCCTGAGCGGCGGATGGAAGCGCCGCAGCGCCAGGAAGCCGGCCACGACGAAGAGGATCAGCACGAGACCCTGCGCCACGGCGAACGGCGGCTCCGAGCCGGTGGGCGCGAGATTGTGCAGGTAGGCGAACTTGCCGAACGTCTGGACGATGCCGACGAAGACGTTGAGCCAGAGCGCCATGACGGCGGCGACGACGTAGGCGGCACGCCACGGGCCCATGAGATGGCGGCCGTAATAGGCGAACAGCGCCACCGCCAGCACCACCAGCGAAATGATGCCGACGATATGCGACGGCAGAAGTCCCTTCGCCGGGAAGAAGAAGCCCGTCACGCTGGTCAGGATGGTGGTGGTGAGGAAGAAGCCATTCCAGCCGGCGAGCGCCCCGTTCTGCAGCATCACCGCAACGACGATCAATCCGGTCATGATGCCGACCATGCTGATGACGACGTGCAGGAAAGTGAACGTCTCGAGCGACATTCCCAGGACCATGACTTGCTCCCCCTCGAAAAAACTGAGTCCGCGAAACTACACTCGTGTCGTCCGCTCGGCCGCCGCCTTGCGCAGCCGCGCGACCTCTTCGACGATGCCGGCCTGCGCGGTCTGGCGCGCCAGATCCTCGGCCTGCTTCAGAAGCGGCAGCGCCGTCGCCGTGTCGCCCTGCAGCAGCGCGCTGCGGCCGGCCCGCAGGAACAGGTCGGCCGCGTCGGCCGCCCGGTTGGCGCGCAGCGCGCTGTCGCCTGCGAACGATAATGCACGTGCCATGCCGCGGTAGTCGAGCGCCTGCTGGCGGTTGGCGGCGGACTGCTCGAAAAGGGCCAGCGCATCGGCCGGACGGTTGTCGAGCAACGCGGCGCGCCCCTGCAGCTCCTGGCGGTCGGCTTCGAGATCGGCCTGCTTGGTGGGCGGCAGTGCGGCAATCGCCTGGCCGAGTGCGGCGCCGTCGCCGCGCTCGGCCGCGACCAGACCGCGGATGAACCAGGCGCGCGGCACGGTGTCGGGATCTTTCGCCGGCCGGTCGAGCGCCTGCTGCGCGGCGGCAGAGGCGGCGGCGTAATCGCCGATGCGATAGGCGGCCGCCGCCTCGACCAGGAAGAGCTCGGCCGGAATCGGGACACGCCGGCGGTCGAGCTCGGCGCGCGCATCACGCAGCGTGGCGAGCGCCGCCTTGGAGTCTCCCGACTTCATCTGGGCGAGGGCCAGGTTGTAGGCCACGTCGGCGATGGCGCCGGCGTCGTCGCGTTCGTAGGCGCGGGTCAGCGCCACCTTGTACTCGCGCACGGCGAGGCTTGGCATGTCGACCGACAGCGCCTGCGTGCCGGCGCGGTTGGCCTGGTCGAGCTTGACGTCGGGCGGCGGGCCGGTGTCGGCCGGCGTGCCGCCGCCGCAGGCGGCAAGCGCCAGCGCCGCGAGCGCCGACAGGACGGCCGGCTGCGTCCTCACGGCCGGACCTCGATGGCCGGGGCGCGACGGGTTGCCGGCGCGGCGGGGGCGCCGCCGCTGCCGCCGAACAGCCAGTTGTGCCGCAGCTGAGCCAGCAGCAGCTCCAGCTCGTGGGCGGCGATCTGGGCCTGCAGCAAGGTCGCCGGCATGGCGTCGGTGGTGGCGGTCACGTTCTCGGTGATCTTGGGCATCGTGGTGGCGAGATTGCGCGTCGTGGCCTGCAGGGAGGTCAGCACGGAATCGGTCTTGACCAGGATCTGGCCGATGCGCGGGTCCTTCGACGTGCGCTCGAGCTCGGCCGCGAGCGCGCGCACGCTGAGCAGCGTCGCTTCGAGATCGTTCGCGATCTTGTCATTGGCGATCAGGCGGCCGGCGACGCCTTCGCCGCTCTCGACCCGGTGCGCGATGCCGGCCGCCGAGGACAGGGTCTGCTCGAGCGGCCCGGCCGGATCGATCGCGCGCTGGGCGACGGCGGTGAAGGCCACCACCGCCTTCTGCACTTCGTCGAGCAGCGGCATGATCTTGGCGCGCAGCTCGTCGACCATCTGGCCCAGCGTGTCGGTCGCCGCCCGATCGGTGGTCGCGGCGATCACGGCATAGGACCAGTCGAGCTCGGGCCCGCTGCCGCGCGAGATGTCGATGAAGGCCGCGCCCGCCACGCCGAACTGGCGGCGGATCGAGACCTTCGAGTCGCGGCGGATGAAGGGCCGCATCTGGTCCTCGACCCGGGCAACGGCGTGCATGCGCTGGCTGGGATCGATGACGATGCGGCGGACTTCGCCGGCGCGCGTGCCCAGGACCTGCACCTCCGCGCCGGGCGCCAGGCCCGAGACGCCTTCGTCGGGCAGCAGGATGCGCAAGGTGAAGGACGGCTGGAACCAGTCCTTGAGCAGGCCGGCATTGATCAGCACGGCGATGAACACGCCGATGCAGGCGAGCACCACGGCGCCGACGATCTCGTCGAGCTGGTGGAGACCGAAGATCGAGCGCTTCATCGCGACCTCCGTGCCGGCACCAATCCGGCGTCGCCCAGGCGGAACACATGACGCGTGTGGACGAACTCGGCGGCCCGCGCGGCGAGGCTCGTCGTGATCCACAGAACCGTGGCGCCCCGGTCGCAGGCGGCCGAGATCGCCTGCGCCATCGGCACGGCGAGCCCGGCCGACTGGTCGAGCATCCGGTCGTGTACCACGATCAGGTCGGGCGAGCCGAGGAATCCGCGCACGCAGGCGGCGCGGATCAGCGCGCGCAACGGCGTCGTGTCGCTGCGTCCGACCGGCAGGCCGGGCAGGCCGAACAGGCGGGCGAGCTGGGTGGCGTCGGCGATCATTTCGTCGGGCGGCCGGTCGGAATGGTAGAAGCGCGCCAGGAGGACCGCCTCCAGCACCGTCATGTGGGTGGGCCAGACGCCGGCCTGCACGATGGCGCCGATGCGGCGGCGGCGGGTCAGCCGTTCGCGCGGATTGCGCGTCGTCCAGTCGACGCCCAGGAAGCGCACGCGGCCGGCGCGGGGATCGCTGAGCCCGAGGCAGAGATCGACCAGCGCCGCGGCATCGGCCTCGTCATCGACCTGCAGCAGGGCCACCGCGCCGCGCGGCAGCTCGAGATCGAGCCGCGTCGGCGTGGCGGAGAAGCGCCGCTCGGCGGGAGTAGCGCCTTGCAGCGAGAGGACCGATCGGCCGAGCGGGAGCGCCATGTCAGCCCGCCAGATCGAACAGGCTGTTGACCACCAGGATGGCGAGCGCCGAGCGCACGAAGCCGCGCGGAACCAGCCGCTGCAGTTCGTCGGACTCGTCGCGCCGTCCCAGCCCGGTGGCGCAGCAGGCGAGCGCCACCACGAAGCCGATGGTGATGCATTTGAGGGGCGGGACGATGAAGTCCTGCACTCTCATGGCGCGCAGCACGAGGTCGGTGAAATCCCACACCGAGTAGGCGACCAGCCCGAGCGCGTGTGCCACCAGGTAGCCGGTGACCAGGGTGGTGAGCAGCAGCACGGTGGCGAGGCAGAAGGCGC
>JABCYT010000069.1 GCA_013290035.1 Alphaproteobacteria bacterium | reverse complement strand
GCCGACGAGATCGGCAAGCAGACCAAGGCGGCGCGCGATGCCCGCACCGATGGATGGATGCTGTGGAATCCGCGCAATGTCTATTCTCCCAATGACATCAAGCCCGAGCCGACCGACGCCAAGGCTCCGTCCGCCGATGCCAAGGCGACCGATGTCAAGGCTCCGGCGACACGCTGACCTGCTGCGGCTCCTCGTCGTCGGCCTGATCTGCCAGGCCGCCGTCGCTTGCGCCACGGCTGCGACGCCGGCGGCGGCCGCCCCGCCGGCCGGATCCGCCGCCGTGTCGTCCGGCCAGACGGCGCAGGCGATCAGCGCCATCGTCAACGAGGAGATCGCGGCCGGTCATCTGGTGGGCGGCGTGGTCGTGCTGGGCATCGGTGACCGGATCGTGCTGCGCCAGGCCTACGGCCAGCGCTCGGTGACGCCCGACGTCAAGCCGGCCACGCTCGACACCATCTACGACGCCGCCTCGCTCACCAAGGTGATGGCGACGGCAGTGGCCATCCAGCAGCTGGTCGAGCAAGGCAAGATCGATCTCGACCGGCCGGCCGCCACCTACTGGCCGGACTTCGCGGCCAACGGCAAGGGCGCCATCACCGTGCGCCAGCTCATGACCCACTATGCCGCCCTGCCGGCCGGCATCCCGACGCGCGGATGGTCCGACTACCAGGGGGCGCTCGACGCCATCGTCGCGCTGAAGCCGGTGGCGCCCGCCGGCACGCGCTTCAACTACAGCGACGTCGACTTCATCGTCCTGGGCGAGATCGTGCGGCGCGTCTCCGGCCAGCCGCTGGAGACCTATGCCGCCCAGCACATCTTCCAGCCGCTGGGCATGCGCGACACCACCTTCCTGCCATCGGCTTCCCTCAGGGACCGCATCGCGCCGGCCGACATGGAAGGCTCCGAGCTGCGCTGGGGCGACGTCCAGGATCCGATCGCCTATCGCATGGGCGGCGTCGCGGGCCATGCCGGCGTGTTCACCACCGCCGACGACCTCACCAAGTTCGCCCAGATGATGCTGGCGGGCGGCAAGAACGTCCTGAAGCCCGCCTCCGTCGAGGCGATGACGACGCCGCAGAGCCCGCCCGGCGGTGCTGCCCTGCGCGGCCTGGGCTGGGACATCGATTCGCCCTACGCCGTGTGGTTCGCGCCCTCCTTCTCGACGCGCTCCTACGGCCATACCGGCTATACCGGCACCGCGATCTGGATCGATCCCGAGACCAGGACCTTCCTGATCGTACTCACCAACCGCCTGCATCCCGACGGCAAGGGCAACATCCTGAAGATGCTGCGGCGGATCGCCGAAGTCGCGGGCGCGGCGGGACGCGGCGGCGCACAGGCGCACGTGCTGTCGGGCATCGACGTGCTCGAAGCCTACGGCTTCCGCGAGCTGTCGGGCCGCCGGGTCGGGCTCATCACCAACCGGTCGGCGCGCGATTCGGCCGGGCGGCGGACCGTCGACGTGCTGCATGGCGCCGCCGGTCCGCAGCTGGTGGCGCTGTTCAGCCCCGAGCACGGGCTGGAAGCCTCGGCCGAGGGCAAGATCGCCTCCGGCCGCGACCAGGCGACCGGCCTCATGGTCAATAGCCTCTATGGCAGCACGATGCGGCCGACGGCCGCCATGCTGGCCGGCCTCGACGCGCTGGTGTTCGACATGCAGGACGTCGGCACGCGCTACTACACCTATCCCACGACCATGGCCTACGCGATGGAGGCGGCGGCGCAGAATCAGATCGACTTCTTCGTGCTCGACCGGCCCGATCCGATCACCGCCGCCACGGTGCAGGGCGCGGTGCTCGATGCCGACCTCACCTCGTTCATCACCTACCTGCCGCTGCCGGTGCGCTACGGCATGACGATCGGCGAGCTGGCGCGTCTGTTCAATGCCGAGAAGAACCTGTTCAATACCGAGAAGACCCTGGGCGCCAAGCTGCATGTCGTCACCATGCGCCGCTATGGCCGGGCGATGTGGTTCGACCAGACCGGCTTCGGCTGGGTGGCGCCGTCGCCCAACCTGCGGCGCCTCGAGCAGGCGATCCTCTATCCCGGCGTCGGCATGATCGAGGGCGCCAATGTGAGCGTCGGCCGCGGCACGGAAACGCCGTTCGAGGTGGTGGGCGCGCCGTGGATCGACGGCAAGGCGCTGGCTGCCCAGCTGAGCCCGCGCGGGCTGGCCGGCGTCCGCTTCGAGGCAACGACCTTCACGCCCAGCGAATCGGCCTATGCCGGCCAGACCTGCGGCGGCATCCGCCTCACCATCACCGATCGCAACCTGCTGGACACGCCGTTGCTGGGCGTCGAGCTGATGGCGGCGCTCTATCGGCTCTACGGCGACCAGTTCCAGGTCGGCCGCACGCTGGGCATGATCGGCTCGCGGAGCTCGCTCGACGCGGTCAAGGCGCAGACCGATCCACGCGAGATCGCCCGTTCCTGGACGCCGGGCCTCGAAGCCTTCCGCGCGCGCCGCGAGCCGCATCTCCTGTATTGATCTTCGCCGGGAGCGCGCTACGCCTTTCTGTCATCCTGAGCGCAGCGAAGGATCTAATGGCGCTAACGGCGCTGAGATCCTTCGCTGCGCTCAGGATGACAGCGGGGCCGCTTGACGATTGCCCGGATTGAGGCATCGTCCTCCCAATGAGCAAAAGCAACTTTCGCGTCGCCATCGCGGGCGCCGGCATGGGCGGTCTTGCGGCCGCGGCGGCGCTGCGCAAGCAGGGAATCGACGTCACGGTCTACGAGCAGGCCAGTCAGTTCACACGGCTGGGCGCGGGTATCCAGATCGGCTGCAATGCCATGCATGTGTTGCGCGGGTTGGGGCTGGAATCGTTGCTGCGCGCCGAAACCTTCTATCCGCGCTCGTGGAACAACCGCCACTGGAAGACCGGTGAAGTCCTGTTCGACATGCTGTTCGGCCCGTCGGCCGAATCGAAATACGGCGCGCCCTATCTCCTGGCCCATCGCGGCGACCTGCACGAGGCGCTGGCGAGCATCGTCCCGACCGAGTGCCTGCGGCTCGACCACCGGCTGACCGCCGTCGACCAGGACGAAGGCGGCGTGCGGCTCGGCTTCGCCAACGGGCGCACGGCAGAGGCCGACCTGCTGATCGGCGCCGACGGCGTCAATTCGATCGTGCGGATGGCGCTGTTCGACGAAAGCGAGCCGCGCTTCGCCGGCCGCATCGCCTATCGCACGGTCTTTCCCGCGCGCCTGCTCGACGGCTTCGACATCGGCGACTGCACCAAATGGTGGGGCGAGGACCGCCACATCGTCATGTACCCGGTGAAGCCCGACCGCAGCGAAGTCTACTTCGTGACCAGCCAGCCCGAGCCCACGTTCGGCCTCGAGTCATGGTCGGAAAAGGGCGACGTGAACGTCCTGCGCGCGGCCTTCGAGGGCTTCCATCCGGACGTGCAGAAGGTGCTGGCCGCCTGTCCCGACGTCCACAAGCGGGTGCTGGTCGACCGCGAGCCGCTGGCGCGCTGGGTCGACGGCAGGGTGGCGCTGCTGGGCGACGCCTGCCATCCGATGACGCCTTACATGGCGCAGGGGGCGGCGATGGCGATCGAGGATGCGGCGATCCTGTCGCGCTGCCTGGCGGCCGTCGATCGCGACGGCATCGCGGGCGCGCTCGCGACCTACGAGGCGACACGGCAGGAACGCACCGCGCGGGTGCAGCTCACCTCGCGGCAGAACAGCTGGGGCAAGGGCGTCACCGACGCCGATTGGGTCTATGGCTACAACGCCTGGACCGCGCCGTTGGCTGGCGATCTGCTGGATGACAGGCCGGCTGCCGTGCAAGCCGGCAGTGACTCGATCTGACGATCGCCTGCGAGGACACGCGACGCGCGATGCCATAGATTGATCACAATCCCTTTGTTGGCGCCGCAGTAACTTCAAGCGTTCCTATCTAAGCGGTGTGTCGGATGACGATCGATCGACCACGGCATCCGAGTGGTTTGCCCCAACAAGCATCCCCGCCAAGGTCGCCGGCTGATGACAAGAACGAATATGCGTATCTCGCCGCCCAGCTTGCGGCGAGAGCCGAAAGACTTGCCGCCGCAGCGCCGTCGGACGGCCCTCCGGAGGAACCGGCAAGCCAGTCCGCCTTCTCTCTGTTCGCCTCCGTTCGCGCCGGTCATGTTTGGGCGGCCGTCCTGCTCCTGCCATTCATAAGCGTTTCTGTTCTGGCGGTCTGGGCTCTGACTGTTCAAACTTCGCAGCGATTGCCATCCAGCCTTACCGAACAGACGAAAGCCGGCGTCCCTTCCACGGACAAGCCGGAAACAGGAGTTTCACCGCCGGTTTCCGCACTACCGGTCGCTACGGCACTCACCTCCGCGCCGCCGGCTTCTCCTCGAACGGCCTCACCTCCGCCGGTCTCGCGTCCGACGGACCCCCTTCCGGTCGACTCGCCGGCGTTGCAAATGCCATCGACCGCGCAGTCTAGTCCTGCGCCGTTGACGCCCGACGAAATCCGCGACCTGCAGGGCAGGCTCGCGGCTGCCGGCTTCAACCCTGGCGCCATCGACGGGGTCATCGGCCGCCAGACACGGAGCGCCGTTCGCCAATACGCCGAGGCGCGGGCCCTTCCGAACGCAAACGCAACACGAGAGCTGCTCGTGCGCCTGAAGGCAGAGGCTCCAGCGTCGGTCTCGTCGGCACCGGTCTCATCGCCATCCATCTCCTCGCCATCTGTCCCGCAACAAGTCGACAAGCCGACGCCCGACAGTGCTGCGCCGCTGACGCCCGACGAAATCCGCGACCTGCAAGGCAGGCTCGCGGCTGCCGGCTTCAACCCAGGGGCCATCGACGGGGTCATCGGCCGCCAGACGCTGAGCGCTGTTCGCGAATACGCCGAGGCGCAAGGCATTCCAAACGCGACGGCAAAAGACGTGCTCATTCGGCTGAGTTCAAGCCACTAGGGGGCATAGCCGGTCGGGGTGCGGTGCGGATCGGCGGGGGCTCTAGCGCCGGGCGGCGCGTAGCCGGGAAAATCCTGGAAGGAGAAGGGCGAGTACTTGTTGTCGACGCATCCGCCTGCGAAGCCGGCAAGGGCCGCAAGGGCGAGCCAGATCAGCCGTCTCATGGTGGCCTCCACCGCCGTGCTCGAATCAACCGGGTTTTCGCCGCTCCCGTCAAGCGCTCTCGCCGAGGGTCTGCATGCCGCAGGCGTGTCCCGCCTTCACCTGTATAAAATCCGAGCCAAGGAAAAACACTGGAGGACCCAAGGTGAAAAGACTGACCCTGCCGCGCCGTCGCGCGCTCGTGCTCTCAGGAGGCTTGATGGCGGGCGGCGCGCTGGCCGCCCCGATGATCGCCTCCGGCGTCGCCCGCGCGGCCGACGACTGGCCGAACAAGCCGGTGCGCTACATCAACGTCTTTCCGCCGGGCGGGCCGACCGACACGCTCTCGCGAATCGTCTGCAATCAGCTGGCGGAGCTCACCGGCCAGCAATTCATCGTCGACAACAAGAGCGGCTCGGGCGGCAATGTCGGCACCGACGCCATCGCCAAGGCCGCACCCGACGGCTACACCATCGGCCTCTACACCATCGCCTCGCAGTCGATCGCGCCCACGCTCTACGGCAAGCTGCCGTTCGACGTCGGCAAGGATTTCACCGCCATCGCCATGATGTGGTCGGTGCCCAACATGCTGATGGTGCGCCTCGATCTTCCCGTCAAGACGGTGCCCGAGCTGAGCGCGCTGGCGAAAGCGGATCCCGGCAAGTACTCCTTCGCCTCCTCCGGATCGGGCACGAGCCCGCACCTCAGCGGCGAGATCTACAAGCAGCTCGCCGGGCTCAACCTGCTGCATGTGCCCTATCGCGGCAGCGCGCCGGCCTACCAGGACCTTTTGGCGGGCCAGGTCGACATGATGTTCGACAACATTCCCGGCCCGCTCGGCCTGATGCGCTCGGGCAAGGTGCGCGGCCTCGCCGTGACCTCGAAGGAACGCCACCCCGCCGCGCCCGAGATCCCGACCATGGCGGAGTTCCTGCCGGGCTTCGAGATCACCTCATGGGGCGGCATCTGCGGCCCGGCCGGACTGCCGCCGGCCATGGTGGAGAAGCTGTCGGCCCTGACCCGGAAGGCGCTGGACAGCGACGCCGTGAAGGCGAGCTTCGACCAGCAGGGCGCGACGCGGGTCTGGATGAGCCCCGCCGACACCGCCGCCTACCGCGCCATGGACGAGAAGCGGCTGGCGCCCGTCATCAAGGCGTCGGGCGCGAAGGTCGATTGAGCGTTACAGACAACGCCGTACATCGGAGCCCCTAGGATAGGTCGATCAATGCTATCCCGAGTTCCGGCCGCTTGCGGCGGCGGAGCCGCGCCGGCGTTTCGACGATCGTCACTTCCAGGGTCGGCCGCACGATCCCCTTGAGGAAATGGCCACCGCGGGTCGTGCCGTCGCTCAGGCCCAGCACCGCGTGCATGTGCAGGCTGGGCTTGCCGTCGTCGCCGGTGGCGATGTCGCCCAAGAGGCTCAACCCCTCGCACTGGCTGTCGATCTCGATCGGCCTGTAGGTCCTTTTAGCAAGATCGAACCAGCCGACCGTCGCGCGTTCGAAGGCGCCGAGCGCCGTCAACGACGCGCCGGCGAGGTTGGACCGCGCGGCGAAGGCGGTGATGGCGGCAAAGGCCTCCTCGCCGGCGTCGAGAACGAGGACGAAGGTCCGTTCGCCGGCGTCTTGCCAAACCAGCCTGGATTGCATGGCGGCCTCCTGATTGCCCGGAGTCAACTCACGGCGCGCCGGATCGTTGCGCTCACGCCAGGCAACGAAAACGCAGGCTCAAAGTGACGTTGTCGATCAGCTCGTCTTCGAGCACCTTGTAGGATTGACCGCGACAGCTTCGCTCCATGAACGGTTTCGCCACATTCTCGGCACGGCTGCGTTCGGCCTCCGGGTCGGGATTGAGGACGATCGTCGCGCGCACGACGAGCATGCGAAACTCGCCTTCGGCATCGGCCGGCGCCACGCGCACCTCGAAGCGCCGACCGTCGACCCGCACATTTTCCACGCGCGATCCTTGAAGCGTTCCCTTGTCGTGGCAGGCCGCGAGCGTGAACGCGGCGAGCAGGGCCGCGCCGGCAGCCGCCGAGCGGAACACGTCGAATTCCATCGATCCTCCTCGAGCCGGCCAAGCAAAGCATAGACGGTTCTTATTTGTGTTTATGCGATAATGACCGCATGACGCAGAAGAAAGTCCTGATCGCCGGCGCCACCGGCCTGGTCGGCTACGCCGCCATGAAACATTTCGCGAGTGAGCCGGACTGCGAGGTGATCGCCGTCTCGCGCCGCCGCCCGGACGAAACATTCGGCGCGCGCTGGCTGCCGCTCGATCTCACGGACGCCGCCGCTTGCGCCAAGCTCGCGCCCGAGTGCGCCGGCGTCACCCATCTCGTCTATGCCGCGCTCCACGAGCGGCCGGAACTGGTCGCGGGCTGGCAGGAAGACGAGCAGATCCGCACCAACGAGGCGATGCTGCGGAACCTGTTCGGCCCCCTCGAAAGGGTCGCGCCGGGGCTCCGCCACGTGGCCCTGCTGCAGGGCACCAAGGCCTATGGCGTGCATGTCCGCCCGCTCACGGTGCCGGCGCGCGAGAACCGCTCGGAGATGCACGAGCAGCGGAACTTCTACTGGAACCAGGAACGCTACCTGCGCGCCCGGCAGGCGGGCAAGGCGTGGCGCTGGTCGATCCTGCGACCGGTGCTGATCGTGGGCGATTCGGTGGGCAGCGCCATGAACGTGATCCCGGCGCTCGGCGTCTATGCGGCGATGATGCGGCGCGCGGGCAAGACGGCGCTCGACTATCCCGGCGGCGGCGGCCGGGTGGCGCAGGCGGTCGACGCCGACCTTCTGGCGCGCGCCATCGCCTGGTCGGGCGAATCGGAGCAGGCGAAGAACGAGATCTTCAATGTCACCAACGGCGACGTGTTCGTGTGGCCGAACGTGTGGCCGGCCATCGCCGATGCGCTGGGCTTCGAAGCGGGCGTTCACGTGCCGCTTCGGCTCGACACCCAGATCCGCCTGCGCGAGGACGACTGGGCCGCGATCCGCACGGCGCATGGGCTCAAGTCGGGCACTTTGAAGGAATTCGTCGGGCTCTCCTTCGAATATGCCGATTACACGATGGGTTATGGCCGTGACACGCCGGGGCCGGCGGCCCTGGTCTCGACCATCAAGCTGATGCAGGCAGGCTTCCACGAGGTGATGGATACCGAGGCGATGTTCCGGAAGTGCTTTGCCGAGATGCAGGCCAAGAGGCTGCTGCCGCCGCGCTGACGCCTTCCGGTGCCGCACCGGGCTCGCCGCAATCACGCAACCGTAACGCAATTGCTCTTTGCTCCCTCCGGGGCCCGACGAATGGGTCGGCGTGTCTGTCCGTCCAACCGCCGCCGGCCGCGACAGCGCAATGGGGGAACTGCGGATGAGCGTCGAAAAGGACCGCCAGAATCTCGAGGATCGCGTCCAGGAGGAACTGGCCGACAGCCTCGACGAGGAGTTCGAGCTGGAGCTCGGCGACGACCTTATGGCAGCGCCGGGCAGGAGCCGATCATAGGCCGCCAGAGTTGTACTTGTCCTGTCGCCTTCGCCCTGCGTTTCTGCAGATCACCGCAACAATTGACGGCATCCGGCTGCCGCCTCGCCCCGCAGCCGACCCAGGTTCCGCGCGTCGGAGTCGAACGATAGTTTCGGCGACCGCTGCGGCGACAGCGCAGGATCGTATCAATTGTTGCGACGGAAGAATCGGACGGGCCGCGAAACCTGTCCTTGTCGAACACGCGACATCAAGGAGTATAGTGGAGGGCCGCTGCACAACCGACGGGGGTCGCAATGATGCGCTGGGCATCCAGGATCACTACCGCGCATATCGGTGTGATCCTGCAAGCCGTCATGATCACAGTCCTGAGCCTGAGTCTCGTCATCGCCTGGTCGAGCTGGCAGGCCGAGACGGGCAAGCAGCAGACCGACGCCACGTTGCGCTACTTCGACAGGCTGATGACGCGCGACTACATCCAGTATCTGTGGGAGATCCAGGAATTCACCCTGTGTTTCGAGCGCGCCGCGAAGAACCATCTCTCCTATTCCCGCTTCGACACGGTGCGCCGCCAGGACGGGGCCTACAAGACAGCCGCGCTCTGGTGGGACATGGTCGAGAACGACCAGAAGGAACTCGCGGGCTGCGGCAAGCCCGTGCAGATCGAAGAAAAGCTGATGGTCGTCTACGGCCGCCTCGAGGCGCTCGCTTCGTGCGCCAAGCAGCGGCTGTGCAGCTTCGGCCGGATGGTCGATATGATCGAGGCGTTCGACTACATCACCCTGCTGTCGATCTCGAACTACCTGCTGCTGACGCGCGACCGCGACCGCAGGATCTCCCGCGAATGGTACATGTCGGGCGCCCTGGTCGACCTGGTCGAGGTCGTCGAAAGATACGTGTTCGAAGGCCGCAGCAGCGCGATGGTCTACGCCAACCTGCTCGACCACAACGGATCGCAGCTCGAGAACTCGCCTATCCTGCGGCCGTCGGAGATCGAGGCCATCCGCAACAAGCGCACGCGCTGCGACCAGTCGGCAGACGCATCGTCCGACGATTGGCCACGCTGCCTGTCGCCCGAACGGCGACGGCAGCCATGACCATCATCGGCGGGAAGACCGCAGGGCGAGCGCCGGCAACCAAAAAGCGGGCCCGGACCGCGCGATCCGAAGATCGAGCAGTCCGGGCCCTTGGACGCCCCCTCTATCCCTGGCGTGCTACTTGAGACTGTCCGAAATCCGCCTCAGTCCGCTCTCGGTGCCGTTCTCCAGGTCGCCGACTCGGGCCGCGCGCTCGGCCCACTGCCTCAGCTGCGGCGGCATCTCGTAGCCCAGTATCGACTCGGGCAGCCTGAGCTGCAGGTTGCCCGTCACGGCCAGCCAGGCCATCCCCAGAAAACCCAGCTTGAACGCCCATCCGAGCAGAAA
>JABCYT010000068.1 GCA_013290035.1 Alphaproteobacteria bacterium | reverse complement strand
CGAACGAATGGCTGAGTTCCCGGGAAGCCGCGCGACGGCTTGGCGTATCGGCCGCGACACTCTACGCCTATGTCAGCCGCGGGCTGCTGCGCTCGGAGGCGGTCGACGGCCGTCGCGAGCGGCGCTACCGCGCCGACGACATCGTGCGCCTGAAGCGCCGCCGCGATATCGGCCGCAAGGCCGAATCGATCGCCAACCATGCGCTCGATTTCGGCACGCCGGTTCTCGAATCGGCGCTGACCCTGATCGAGGACGGCCGTCTTTATTATCGCGGCCTCGATGCCACCGAGCTCGCCCGCACGGCCTCGCTGGAAGACACCGCCCGCCTTCTATGGAATTGCGACGACAAGCCGTTCGCCGCCGGCAATATCCCGCCCATGACCACGGCGCTGCGGCGGGCCTGGCTGGCCGCGGCCACGCTCGCGCCGGTCGATCGCTGCCTCGTGCTGCTGCCCGCGGCCGCAGCGCTCGACCATCCGAGCTGGGTCGAGGACCGCTCGGCGATGCTTGAAACCGGCGTCCGTGTGCTGCGGCTGCTGACGGCGGCGGTGACGGCGCGGCCCCCCTCCCCGCTTCCCGTCCACGAGCAGCTTGCCGCAGCCTGGAAGGTGCCATCCGAACGCGCCCCGCTGCTGCGCGCTGCTCTCGTCCTGTCGGCCGATCACGAGTTCAACGCCTCGGCCTTCGCCGCCCGAGTCGTGGCCTCGACCGGCGCCAACCTCTACGGCGCCACCATGGCCGGGCTGGCGGCGCTGAACGGCCCGCGCCATGGCGGGCTGACGCGCCGGGTCGCCGCGCTGTTCGACGACCTGAGGAAGACGACCGACCTCGATGCCGAGCTGGCCCAGAGGGTGCGCGACCACATCTACATTCCCGGCTTCGGCCACATCCTCTATCCCGACGGCGACGTCCGGGCCGCCACCCTGTTCGCCTTGCTGCGCGAGGCCATGCCGCGATCGCCCGAGCTCGCCTTCGCCGAGCGGCTGGCGGCGGCCGCCGAAGCCCTGATCGACCGCAAGGCCAACGTCGATTTCACCACGGTGATGGTCGAAAGGGTGCTCGGCCTGCCGAAGGATTCCGCCCTCGCCCTCTTCCTGCTGGGCCGCACCGTGGGCTGGATCGCCCACGCGCTGGAACAGGCCGCCCATGGCGCGTTGATTCGGCCGCGCGCCCGCTATACGGGTCCACGACCCGGAAGTGGAGACAACGCCTGATGACTCACGCCCTGCTCGTCATCGACATGCAACAGGGCTCGTTCGGCCCGTCGACCCCGCGGCACGACGCGGCGGGACTGGTCGGCCGGCTGAACAAGCTCGCCGGCATGGTGCGCGAAGCCGGCGGTGCGGTCGTCTTCATCCAGCACGACGGACCGCCGGGCGATCCCCATCACCCCGACCTGCCGGGCTGGAAGCTGCTCGACGCGCTGGAGGTCCAACCGGCCGACGCGATCATCCGCAAGAAGTCCTGTGACGCATTCCTGGATACCTCGCTGGAAGAGTTCCTGCGCAACCGTGCGATCGACCGGCTCATTGTCACCGGCTGCGCCACCGACTATTGCGTCGACACCACCGTGCGCAGCGCCCTGGCGCGCGGCTATCCGACGACCGTGCCGTCGGACGGCCACACGACGTCGGATCGGCCGCATCTCGCGGCGGCGAAGATCATCGAGCATCACAACGCCATTTGGTCGGACTTCCTGGCGCCGCGCGGGCCGGCCCTGGTGTGTTCCTGCGCGGAGGTGCGGCTGGCGTGAAGCGGCGGCGATCCGGTTATCCACCAAATCGCCGCCTTGCGGGCGCCACACCGGCATGCTTAACGTCGCGCTTTAGTGACAAGAAAACGCATGGGCGTGCCGAGGTTGCCCCACCTTCTCGGCATCGAGGGTCTTGCGCCTGAAGCCATTTCGGGCCTGCTCGACCTTTCCGAAAGTTACATCGACCAGAACCGATCCATCGACAAGCGGCGCGACCTCCTGTCGGGCCGCACTGTCATCAACCTGTTCTTCGAGAACTCGACGCGCACGCGCACCAGCTTCGAGGTCGCGGCCAAGCGGCTGGGCGCCGACGTCATCAACATGGACGTCGCCACCTCCTCGGTGCGCAAGGGCGAGACCCTGCTCGACACGGCGATGACCTTGAACGCCATGCGGCCCGATTCGATCGTCGTGCGCCACTCCGAATCGGGCGCAGTCAACCTCCTGTCGCAGAAGGTCAACTGCGCCGTCATCAACGCCGGCGACGGCCAGCACGAGCACCCGACCCAGGCGCTGCTCGACGCGCTCACCATCCGGCGACGACGCGGCAGCCTGCAGGGCCTCCTGGTGGCGATCTGCGGCGACATCATGCACAGCCGGGTGGCGCGCTCGAACATCCACCTGCTGCAGATCATGGGCGCGCGCGTGCGGGTGGTCGGCCCGCCCACGCTGATGCCGACCGACATCGAAAAGATGGGCGTCGAAGTCCATTACAGCATGAAGACCGGCCTCAAGGACGTCGACATCGTCATGATGCTGCGCCTGCAGACCGAGCGCATGCAGGGCCTGTTCGTGCCGTCGATCAGCGAGTACTTCCACTTCTTCGGCCTCGACCACGAGAAGCTCAGGTTCGCCAAGCCCGACGCGCTGATCATGCATCCCGGCCCGATGAACCGCGGCGTCGAGATCGATTCGGAGGTCGCCGACGACCTCGACCGCTCGGTCATCCACGAGCAGGTCGAGATGGGCGTGGCGGTGCGCATGGCCTGCCTGGAGGCCTTGATCGGCGGCCGGCGCAACGCGCTGGCGGGAGCCGCCGCGTGAAGGGCAACGTCGATCCGAGCGCGCCGCAGCACAGCGGATCGACCGCCTACATCAACGCCCGCATCATCGATCCCGTGGGCGATTCGGACTATCGCGGCGCCGTGCTGATCAGCGACGGCAAGATCGCCGACTACGGGCCGAACCTGTTCGCCTCGGGCGCGCCCTACGGCATCCAGTCGGTCGACTGCCGCGGCCTCTATCTCGCGCCGGGCCTGGTCGACACGCGCGTTCATACCGGCGAGCCCGGCGAGGAGCACAAGGAAACCCTGGCGAGCGCCGGTGCGGCCGCCGCGGTGGGCGGCATCACCTCATTGGTGCTGCTGCCCGACAACGAGCCGCCGTTCGACGACGCCTCGCTGATCGAGTTCGTCGCCCGCCGCGCCCGTCAGGTGAAGCTCGCGAACATGTACGCCTATGGCGCGCTCACCGTCGGGCTGGAGGGCAAGGAACTGGCCGAGATCGGCCTGCTGGCCGAGGCCGGCGCCGTTGCCTTCACCGACGCCGACCACGCCGTCGGCAATGCCCAGGTGATGCGCCGCGCGCTCTACTACGCCAAGGCGTTCGACGCGCTGATCGTCCATCTGCCGCAGGAGCCGACCTTGTCGACCGGCACCATGACCAGCGGCGAGACGGCGACCCGGCTCGGCCTGTCGGGCAATCCGCCGCTCGCCGAGGTGATGATGGTCGAGCGCGACATCCGGCTGGCCGAGATGACCGGCGGGCGCCTGCATCTCGCCAAGATCTCGACCGCCGAAGCGGTCGCCGCCATCGCCGCTGCCAAGGCGCGCGGCCTCAGGATCACCTGCGATACCGCCGCGCCGTATTTTGCCTTGAACGACCTCGCGGTCGGCGACTATCGCACCTTCGGCAAGCTGGTGCCGCCGCTGCGCGCCGAGAAGGACCGCATGGCCGTGGTCGAAGGCCTGAAGAGCGGCACCATCGACGCCATCGTCTCGGACCACCGGCCGCAGGACCAGGACAGCAAGCGCGTGCCCTTCGCCCAGGCCGAGCCGGGCGGCATCGGCCTGGAAACCCTGCTGCCGATCTCGCTCGAGCTGGTGCATAACGGCCACCTCACCCTGCCGCGCCTGTTCCAGCTGCTGTCGAGCACGCCGGCGCGCTTGTTCGGCCTGCCGGGCGGAAGGCTCGCCAAGGGCGCGCCGGCCGACCTCGTGGTGTTCGACGCCGACTATGCCTGGATGGTCGATCGCGACGAGCTCTGCAGCAAGACCAAGAACACGCCGTTCGACGAGCGTCCGGTGCAGGGCCGCGTCATGGCGACCATCGTGGGCGGCCGCACGATCTATCGCGACGATAGCTTCACGACGACTGCGCAGGCGGCCTGACGCCGCGCCCGCGAGCCAAAAGCTGCCTCCAAACGGCCACTTCGTCTGCTATTGTCGGCGCCTTCTCACAGACCGGGGCGATGGATGATAGCTCGACAGTCTCTTCTTCTCGGGGTCGCGACGGTGGCGCTCGCCGGCGCGGGCCACGCCCAGACGCGCGGCCAGTCGCGCGACGACCTGCTCGATGCCCTGACCCGCCACATCCAGATCTGCGCCGAGATCACCGACACCCAGCAGCGCCTGTCCTGCTACGACCGCCTGCAGACCCAGGTGGGCGGCGTGACCGCCCCGGCGCCCACGCCGACGCCCCTGCAGGCCGCCCCTGCACCGTCGATGCAGATGAACCCGCCACCCAGCACGGGATCGTCGATCAGCAGCGCGCCGATCACGCCCCAGCCAATGTCACCGCAGCCGCTCGCGCCCCAGCCGCTCGCCGTACCGGGCGGCGGCGTCGCCACGCTCGGCGGTCCCTCGCCATCAAGCGGTCCCTCGCCATCAATGGGAGCACCGCCATCATCGCAGGATCCCAATGCCGCCTTCGACCCGAGCAGCTCGACCTATCGCGTCCCGGAGGGGGTCGGCCCCAAGCCGCAGCCGCAGATGCGCCGCACCGGTCCGCGGCCGATTCCCTATTCGTCGACGCCGCAGCCCCTGGTGACCCTGGGGGCGACCAACCTCACCTATGGCGATTCGCGCTACTGGCAGGTCACGGTGACACTCACCTCCAACACGCCGAAGGCCATCAACACCCAGGCGGAGTGCACCTTCATGAATGCCGGGCGGCCAGTCTCGACCGACTATCTCGGGCCGGTGTTCATCCAGCCCGGTGAGCGGATCACCACCGAGCTGATCGGACCGCCGACCACGACCTACATCGACTCGACCAACTGCAAGGTCACGAGCCCGTAGAGCCTGAGAAGGGTGCGCCGCGGATGATTTCCACCCTGGTCCTTATGCTGGGACCGTTCCTGCTGGGTTACCTGTTGGGCTCGATCCCGTTCGGCCTGCTGCTGACCCGCGCGGCGGGGCTGGGCGACATCCGCAAGGTGGGCTCGGGCAATATCGGCGCCACCAACGTGCTGCGCACCGGCCGCAAGGAACTAGCTGGCGCCACCCTGCTGCTCGATGCGCTGAAGGGCGCGGCGCCGGTGCTGATCGCGGCCCAGCTGGGCGAACTCGCCGCCGTGGGCGCCGCGGCGGGCGCGGTGCTCGGCCACATGTTCCCGGTTTGGCTCTCCTTCAAGGGCGGCAAGGGCATGGCGACGACGATCGGCGTGATGTGGGGCCTGTCATGGCCGGTCGGCGCCGTCGCCTGTGCGGCCTGGCTCGTCTTCGCCGCGATCTTCCGCTACTCCTCGCTGGCGACGCTGCTGGCCGCCCTGGTCGCGGCAATCGCCGCCTGGTTCCTGGCCGATCCGCGCGCGGCCATCCTGCTCACCCTGCTGGTGCCGCTGGTCTGGGCACGCCACCACCAGAACATCGACCGGCTGTTGAAGGGCACCGAACCCAAGATCGGCCAGCGCCCCAAGGCCCCCGACGCCTCTACTTCAGGCGCGTGAAGCCGTCGGCGCTCCAATCCTCGCTGCCGACTCCGTGATGGACGAAGAAGAGTCCTTCGGGATCCACCTTGTCCTTGACCTGCCGCAGCCGGGGATAGTTCGTACCCCAGAAGGCGCCCTGCCAGTCGCCCTCGAAATAGTTCGACTCCGATACGTAGGAGCCGGGATTCGGCACCTGCTTGCGCAGCTCGCCCATCGCCGCGGCGATGTCGCGTGCATTCCTGTGGGCAAGCGACAGGTCGGGTTCGTGGCCGGCGATCCCCGGGAAGGCCGGCGGCCCCGCGGCCGCGATGATGGCGAGCGCGAAGGCCTCGGCGGCGGCGGGGTTGGTCGGGGTGTCGCGCGCCGCCGCGACCGCCTCGGCCGGCGCTCCTGCAAGGCCCTTGTTGAAGTGCAGCGACGTCGTCCGGCGGCGTGAGGCGGCGAACAAGGCGTCGACGAGCTGCGGCTGTCGCGCCGGCTCGAGCAGCGACGCCGGCATCCACGTCGACTCGTAGCCGTGCAGGCACCAGCCGGCCTCGTCCTGGTTGGAGCGCCAGAACACGTTGCCCTCGGGGGCGCCGGGACGGTCGTCGCTCAGCACGATCTGCGGTGCGTTCTTCTTGAGGAACTCGGCGTCCCACAGATATTGCGCCGGCGCGGTGAAGAACATCGGCGCCGCGACGATGGTGTAATCGCCGCCCTGTGCGGCGATCCAGGAAACGAAAGGCCGCCAGGCCGCTTCCGCCTGGTCGCGATCGATGCCCTGGAAGATCATCGCGACCTCGAAGACGTTGGCGCCGTAGAACTTGACCTGCTCGCCCCACGTCGGATTGAACAGCGCCTCGCGATAGAAGGCAACGAAGCGCTCGATCAGCCGGCGGAACGCGGTATCGGAATTGGCCTTCACTGCGGCGAACGCGCCGCCGAAGAACTTCGGCAGTTCGTGGGTGCGCAAGGTGAGCCGCGTGACCACGCCCAGGCTGCCGCCGCCACCGCCCTTCAAACCCCAGAACAAGTCGGGATTGGTGCAGGCGTTGGCGATGCGCACGGCGCCGTCCGCCGTCACCACCTCGGCCTCGATCAGGCTGGCCGCAGCCGAGCCGTAGCGCTTGGAGAAGCTGCCGAAGCCGCCGCTCTGCACCAGGCCGGCCACGCCCACGGTGAGGCAGCCGCCGCCCTGAACGTAGCGGCCGGCCTTGGCGACGGCGGCATAGGCGTGCAGCCAGACCGCGCCGGCGCCGATCGACACCGCGGGCTGCGGGGCATCGCTGCAGCCCTGGCCCACGAAGGCGTCGTGGATGTCGATGCGATCCATCGGCCGCGTCCAGACCAGCAGCGAGTCGGCCGCGTTCGACGTGCCCTGGTAACTGTGTCCGCCGCCCTTCACCACCAGCCGCAGCCGGTGCGTGCGCGCGAAGTCGACGGCCGCCACCACATCGGCGGCGTTGCGCGCGGCGACAGCATAAGCGCTGGGCGCCGAGGTCCAGGCGTCGACCCAGCCGCTGGTCTGGGTGAGCGCGACATTGTCGCCGATGTACCAGGGGTTCTTGAGGTCGCGGAAGACCGCCGCGCACTCGGCGCTGTCGGGGGCGGCGCGGCAGGCGTCCAGTGGCGAGCGCACCTGCATGAGCTGCCCGCCCACTTTCGCATCGAGCTGGGCCCATTGTTCCGCCGACGGCCAGGAAGGATCGCCCGGGCGGCTGCGGCGAATGACGGCGGGGGCGTTTTGGGCACGGGCGGTCGACATCAGCGGTAAGCCTCCAGCCAGGATCATGAGCGTACGCCGGTTCATGGGGATTCCTCGATGTGGGTCGCGACAGGCGTTGCTTTCTAGTCGAGGGCCCCCGGATCACGCCGCGAATTGTGACGACCGGCAAGGCTCTTGGGATGACCGGCGCACAGAAGGGACGAGCGGAGGATGCGGTCCCGTGCACCGAGCTGCCATTGATCGACCAGGGAGCGGCCGGTAGGGTCGATGCACAATATCTGCAGGAGGCAATGGCCATGTTCGTTGCTCGTATGGCCGTTCTCGCCGCGGCCGCGCTGTGCACCTCTTCGCTGGTCGAAGCCAAGACCTTGCGCTGGGCGAGTCAGGGCGACGCCCTCACCCTCGATCCGCACGCCCAGAACGAGGGGCCGACGACGGCGATGAACAGCCACGTCTACGAAGCCCTGATCAGCCGGGACCCCTCGCTTGCCAAGGTGCCAGGGCTGGCGCTGTCCTGGAAGACGATCGCCTCCGATGTCTGGGAGTACAAGCTCAGGCCCGACGTCAAGTTCAGCGACGGCACGCCGTTCACCGCCGACGACGTGGTGTTCAGCTACAACCGCGCGCTCTCGCCAAGCTCCGACTTCAGGTCCTACATCTCTTCGATCAAGGAGGTGAAGGCGATCGATCCGCTCACCGTGCATATCATCACCGATGGGCCCAACCCCATCCTGCCCGACTACACCAGCGCCATCCTGATCATGTCCAAGGCGTGGTCGGAGAAGCACAACGTGGCCAAGCCGCAGAGCTTCAAGGACAAGGAAGAGACCTTCGCGGTGCGCAACGCGATGGGCACCGGCCCCTACACCGTGAAGCAGCGCGACCCCGACGTGCGCACGGTGCTGGAAAAGAACCCGACCTACTGGGGCGCCAAGGACTTCCCCAACTATTCCGACGAGCTGGTCTACACGCCGATCAAGGAGCCGGCGACCCGGGTGGCGGCGCTGATCTCCGGCCAGGTCGACTTCGTGCTCGACGCGCCGCTGCAGGACATCGCGCGCATCAAGCAGACGCCGGGCCTCAAGACCGAGGAGACCGCGCAGGTGCGCTCGATCTTCCTCGGCCTCGACGTGGGCTCGCCCGAGCTCAAATACTCCGACGTCAAGGGCAAGAATCCGTTCGCCGACAAGCGCGTCCGCCAGGCCATGTACCAGGCGATCGACATCAACGCGATCAAGGCCAAGGTGATGCGCAATTTCTCCGCCCCCGCCGGGCTCACCACCGCGCCCGGCGTGCACGGCTACACCAAGGCGCTCGACGAGCGGCTGAAATACGACGTCGCCGGCGCCAAGAAGCTGATGGCCGAGGCGGGCTATCCCAACGGCTTCGGCGTACGCTCGACTGCCCCAACGACCGCTACAACAACGACGAGCAGATCTGCCAGGCGGTCGCCGGCATGCTGGCGCAGATCGGCATCAGGATCGACCTGCAGGCGCGCTCCAAGACGCTGCACTTCCCCAAGCTGCAGAAGAAGGACTCCAGCATGTACCTGCTGGGCTGGGGTGTGCCGACGCTCGATTCGCACTATGTCTTCACCTTCCTCTACCAGACCGAGGATGCGGCGAAGAAGGTCGGCGGCTGGAACTACACCGGCTACAGCAACCCCAAGATGGACGCGCTCGCCGACGCCATGCTGAAGGAGGTCGATCAGGCCAAGCGCGACAAGATGATCGCCGACGCCTGGGCGCTGGCAGTGGCCGACATGCCGTACCTGCCGCTGCATCATCAGCTCATCGTCTGGTCGATGAGCGACAAGGTGACGATCCCGATCTTCGCCAACGACGCGCCCAACTTCAAATATTCGACGATGAAGTGAGCCCGTGTCGCCGTAGAAGCCTCACCCTGAGGAGCCGCGCGAAGCGCGGCGTCTCGATCGCGCGGGCTAACCCCCGCGCCGTGGTGGGATCCATCACGACTGTTGCCCATCCTTCGAGACGCACGCCTGCAGCGTGCTCCTCAGGATGAGGTTTGCCGCGTAGCCAGTGCTCGCCTTCATCGTCTCGCGCCTGCTGCAGTCCGCGGCCGTCATGCTGGCGGTGTCGTTCCTGTGCTTCGCGCTGTTCAACTTCGTGGGCGACCCGGTGAACAACATGGTGGGCCAGGAGGCGACGCCGGCCGAGCGCGCCGAAATGCGCCGCGACCTCGGGCTCGAGGATTCCGTGGCCGTCCAGTTCGCCCGCTTCCTGGGCAACGCCGTCACCGGCAATTTCGGCAAAAGCTACCGGCTGGCGCGCCCGGTCTCCGACCTGATCGCCGAGCGCATGCCGGCGACGCTCGAGCTGGTGGCGGTGGCGGCCCTGCTGGCCCTCGCCATGGGCATCCCGCTCGGCGTGCTGACGGCGCTGCGCCGGCGCAAGCTCGACAGCGGCGCCATCATGACCTTCTCGCTGGCGGGCGTCGCCATGCCCACCTTCGTGATCGGCATCCTGCTGATCTATGTCTTCTCGGTGGAGTGCAAGAACTGGGCGCCGGCGCTCGGCCTGCCGGCCGACTGGTGCTTTCCCTCCTTCGGGCGCGGCGAGACGGTGAAGCTCGGCTGGTGGAACACCGGCCTGCTCACGGCGTCGGGCCTGACGGCGATCGTGTTGCCGGCCTCCACCCT